>NZ_JBMVQP010000015.1:0-82592 GCF_050522425.1 Myroides sp. C6-3
CTCACAACGAGCAAACCTCACAACGAGCAAACCTCACAACGAGCAAACCTCACAACGAGCAAACCTCACAACGAGCAAACCTCACAACGAGCAAACCTCACAAAGCACAAATCTCACAAAGCACAAACCTCACAACGAGCAAATCTCACAACGCTCAACCACCTGATCCATCTACTGCACAACAGCAGGTTCAATCGGCGTATTACTGTGTACGACAATAAACGTTGAAATAGCGTAAAATGCTTTGTCCTCTGGGTTATTTGCGGTCCAAGGCTCTAATTCATAGTTAAAATTCAACGTTTTATTTTTCAAATCACCCGATAAATTGTTGATGTAAGGAGGAACAACCATTCCTGGGCACCAACCAGCACGATCGGGTTTCCAATTTCCTGGCGTTTGATTGTTGATTGGGTTGGATGCACAACCAATAGGCCCCATATAGTGTTCAAAAGCATTGGCGCCATCCAATTGAATGTGATGGGTTCGAAAACACCATTCTGCACAACCTCTTTTTACTTTATTTTCATCTATATCAAATGGTGTGGCATGTCCCCAACCCGAGATTGTTGTTCTGAAATACGCTAATTCAGTATTTGCAGGTAGTTTTACACTTCGAGCTAGATCTGTCGTTTGACTCGTTCCGTATGGCACTCCATCAATAGACGATTGGTTGTATTGATATAAAGGTGTTACAGCTGAATATTTATAGGCCGTTTCTCCATAGGTAAAATCAAAATCAACACTGTATACACGCCCTTTCGCTAACCAAGTTTCCGTGTATATTTTTAACTCTACTTCACCTGTTAAAAGCGATTTGAAATCCGTTACGTCAAACTCCCATCCGCGTTCAAGTTTCTCTGAACCTACCCAATACGGCGTGATAAAACGCCCGATTTCATACCATTCATTCGTTTTTTTATTTTTTACATAGACGTTAGCAAAACGATCCCATTCGTCACACTCTTTATTTTCGCAAGGGTTTTGAACGTACATTTTTATCGTTTTTACCTGTTCAATGTCTGTTGGAAAAGTATAGGTGCCTTCTGAACTTTGGGATAAACCATCACCAAAACCTACTTTTACATCCTTAAAAGTCTTGTAGTTAAAAGTTCCTTCTTTGATAGGAGGAGGGATAATGATACCATCGTCTGTGATGATCTCGGGCTCTGTTATATTATCAGAGGAACAAGAAATTCCCAAGAGTAAACTAAAAAGGGATAAACTAAGCAATACGAAACGTTTGTTCATGGTTCTTTTTTAATGTTAGTGAAATGTGAATATAGTTAAAAAATATTTAAAATAAAGTGCTAAAATGCCATTGTTAAAAGGAAAGAAATGAAAGTCTCGGAATGTGATGCGCGGGACATCAGTATTTTTTTATAAATTTAACGAATAAGTTAAACAACTTTTTTATGACAGCTAATTCAAAACGCTTGATTCCCAATTCAATTCTTATTCAATTGGGATTTTTAGTACTCATCGCCTTTGTGTTTTATCTCTTGGCGAGTAATTTGATTTTTTTCCTTCCTGGTTTTTTAGGAGCTTTATGTCTTTTTGTCTTGCTTTTAACGCCTTATCGCTGGATGACTGAGCATAAAAAGTGGAATAAAAATGTATCCATTGTTGTCCTTATGTTAGGCAGTAGTTTATTGGTTTTAGCTCCTTTGTATTTACTCATACAAACGCTGACTAAAAAAGTATTAGTTGTCCTACAGGATAAAGATAAAATTCAAGAGGGAATTGAATCTACCGTTCGAAGTTTAAGAGATAATTACGGCATTAATATCTTTAATGAAAAGACCATTAGCAAAGCAACGGAGCTCGGTACAGAAGCCTTTCAGGCAATTGTCAATACCTCGGTTAATAGTGTTGTAGAAATTGGGGTTGCCTATTTGATGTTGTATTTCTTGTTTAAGGAATACAAACAAGTGCAACGTTGGATCATGCAATACCTACCGATGCAAGAAAACAATATCGATGAAATGAAAGTAGATATGAAGCGCCTGGTGGTGTCTAATAGTGTTGGAGTTCCCTTAACCGCTTTTATTCAAGGGGTTGTAGCTTTTGTTGGGTATCTGATTTTTGGAGTAGAAGACGCCTTTGTGTTTTTTATTCTAACTGCTTTTGCATCTTTGTTGCCGGTTGTTGGTTCGGCTATTATCTATATTCCTTTAGTTTTGATGCTATTGGCCAATGGACAACAGGGAAGTGCTATCGGTTTAGGGTTGTATTGCCTTTTAGTGGTGGGAACTTCCGATAATTTAATTCGCTTTTTACTACAAAAGAAAATGGCAGATGTTCACCCGTTGATTACCATTTTTGGCGTGATTGTCGGAGTTAATATTTTTGGCTTTATTGGTATTATATTTGGACCTATTCTCTTCTCGTTGTTCATGTGGTTGATCAAAATTTACTACCGCGAATTTGTAGAAGTCAATCAATCAAAAATTATCGAAAAATAACAAATGATGCAATTTATTTATATTCATGGTTATGGCTCCAATTGTGAGTCTAGAAAGTATATTTTACTCGAAAAACAGCTAACAACCTATCGAGCTAGTTGTCCAGAATGGACACCAGAAACCGATTTTACTGCTTGGTTAAATCAACTTTTCAACTCGGTTAAACGAGAGCAAACGATTGTTGTAGTTGGCGATTCAACAGGTG
The DNA here is from genome assembly GCF_050522425.1 of Myroides sp. C6-3. Taxonomy (NCBI): domain Bacteria; kingdom Pseudomonadati; phylum Bacteroidota; class Flavobacteriia; order Flavobacteriales; family Flavobacteriaceae; genus Myroides; species Myroides sp. C6-3. The sequence goes on from NZ_JBMVQP010000015.1 coordinate 2,668, forward strand.
CTAATTTTGCGTATCAGTTAAAAGAAATGCGCAATACACAAGGATTAAAAACGATACTCGTTTTATTAAGTCCGCTGTTGAGTTATGGTCATCGATTAAATAAAAAATTGATATTTACAGCGAATTTAAAAAATAGCTTACAAGATATTCTCTCGCCAACGGAGGCTCTCCTCTTGATTGGTAAACAAGACGAAACGTTGGATTTGAAGCAGGTTAATCCTTATACTTGTGAAAATAGTGAAATTATTTTTATTGATGATTCTCATCGTTTACCCTTATTTGAGCGCTACTTAGTACTTATTGAAGATTATGTGGAGCGTCAACGCTTGATTTTAGCTAAATAGAAGGCAGAAACCCTTGGTTTGAATTATCTTTGTTTTTCTCAATACAACGAAACAGTGAGATTATGAGTGGAAATACCTTTGGAAAATACTTTAGTTTAACAACCTTTGGAGAATCACATGGTGAAGCACTAGGGGGAATTATTGATGGATGTCCGGCAGGGTTTACCCTAGATATGCAGGCTATTCAAGAGGAAATGGATAGACGTAAACCGGGGCAATCAACCTTAGTTACCCAACGCAAAGAATCCGATCAGGTGCGCTTTTTATCTGGTATATTTGAAGGGAAAACAACAGGAACACCTATTGGGTTTATCATTGAAAATACCAATTCAAAATCTCAAGATTACGAGCATATTAAAGACGCTTATCGACCAAGTCACGCTGACTATGTGTACGATAAAAAATACGGTATCCGAGACTATAGAGGAGGGGGGAGAAGTTCGGCACGAGAAACCGCTTGTCGCGTTGTAGGCGGGGCAATTGCCAAGCAATTGTTAGCTCCCGTTGAGATTAAAGCCTATGTGTCTGCTGTGGGAGAGATCCGTCTGGACAAGCCGTATACCGATTTAGATTTGAACGCAATAGAATCTAATGCCGTTCGTTGTCCCGATCCAGTCCTAGCACAAGAGATGGAACAATTGATTCGACAAGTAAAAAAAGAAGGCGATTCTGTTGGTGGAATTATCACCTGTGTGGTACAACATGTGCCTGTTGGATTAGGAGCTCCTGTTTTTGATAAACTCGATGCTCTATTAGCTCAAGCCATGCTGAGTATTAATGCAGTAAAAGGCATAGAGTTTGGCAGTGGTTTTGCTGGAACTCAAGTAAGAGGCAGTCAACATAATGATATCCTGCTGCCTAATGGTCAAACGCAGACCAACCACGCCGGGGGAATTGTTGGGGGAATTAGCAATGGAATGGATATTTACTTTCACGTTGCCTTTAAACCAACAGCAACTATTATGAAAGATCAACCTTCAATTAATACTCAAAACCAAGTCGTAACGGTTCAGGGAAAAGGACGTCACGATGCTTGCGTTTTACCACGAGCAGTTCCCATAGTAGAAGCCATGACGGCTTTGGTATTACAGGATATGGTTATAGAACAATTTGGCAAACAAGGATATAGGGGATTGTAAACTGTTGTTTGTTTTAGAGAAAATTAAATTTCCTTCAACTGAAATAATACAATAACGTACAACGCACTACTCTTGAAGCATATACCCCGTTCCCTTGATGGTGTGAATTAGCTTTTGTTGTGTCTCATCGATTTTATTTCGAATATAAGAAATATACACATCTACGACATTGGTATTGGTGTCATATTGGATACCCCAAACTTGTTCTAAGATTTGCGTTCTCGAGATAACACGCCCTTTATTTTCCAAGAGATACAATAGTAATTTGTACTCCTTAGGGGATAAATCAATGATTTTACCGTTTTGACTGACAATGTGTTTTTCGGGATCTAGTTGAAGATCCCCACAGAGATATAAATTGTTTTTGTTTTCGTAATTGAACTTGGTGCGTCTTGTTAGGGCATTGATTCGTGACAATAGCTCGCTAAAGTGGAAGGGCTTAGTCAGATAATCGTCTGCACCTCCATCTAAAGCGTCAATTTTATCTGTTGTATCACTCAGCGCACTCAGCATTAAAATAGGCGTATAATCCTTCTTAAAGCGAATCATTTTAGTTAGTTGGATACCGTCGATATCCGGTAACATAATATCCATGAGAATCAAGTCCCAATCGCCAGTAAGGACAAGTCTTCTTGCTTCATCACCCGATGAAGCAAGTTGAACATGCATTCCTTTCTCTTCTAATCCTTTGACTATGAATTCGCTAATTCGTTTGTCGTCTTCAACTAATAAGATATTCACTATTTATTACTGTTTGAATTTGATTTCATAAAATCGGACACAAGATACGCGATTAATTTTCCAACAACGTGATTATTGGTTGGAAAGTCTAAATCAGGAGCTCCTTCACAAATATGTAAATAAGCGACATTAGACGAATCGGCAAAGAAATTTAAGAATTGACGTGTGCGTTCTGCCGAAAAACCCGTAGGCGTAATGGCACTACTCGCGACGTTTGGAATAGCATCCAAGTCAATTTCTATTCCGTAATATCCAGTGTCAATGTGTTTTTTTGCGTTTAATAATTCATTGCTAAATGATTTCTCCTTTCGGATATTCATTTGTTCGTATGTATTGTACTTTACGCGATCAGCGTGGAGTTTAATAGCGCTAAAAATACTTTTGGACGTATAGTTTTCATGCAGACCAAAAATAAAGTAATTCTTGAGGAATCCTTCCTCAAAGGCATATGAAAAACCGTTGCCACTATGTCTTCCTTCTAAAGGTCTAAAGTCCGTGTGTGCATCGAAGTTGATGGCGTTTATCGCTTTGCCTTTGGCTAAAGCCGTTCCTTTGATATTGCCATAAGCGTTATTGTGTCCACCACCAATGATGATGGGAATTTTATTCGCTTTCACAATTTTAGCAATCAAGTGAGACACTTCTTTGTCGATCGCTTGCACTAATTCGAAAAGGCGTTTTCGATCCGCTTTGTTGGAAGGGTCTAATTGTTTGGCTTCCTCAACCTCAGCGTTGAAGTTGAGATGCCCCAAAATAGTTACCCAATACCCTTTATTGAATCGGTTGTGTTGGATGTTTAAAAAGGTAGCAATAAACTTATCCCAAGCAGAAGCAGTACCCATTCGACCAAAATTGGCTTTTACCCCAATGTCTTCTGGAATACCAAGAAGAACGTATTTACTTTCCTGTTGCGCGAGTTCTTTTTCCCAATTAGAAGGATCTTGAATCAAGTTGACGCGTTCGCCCAATTTGATTTCACCACTTCTTAAACTCGTTAATTCAAGTAGGTTATCTCTTGTGAAAAATGTAAGTTTTACCTGTGTCATGTCGCGTTGTTTTTGGTCTGCCCTAGGTTAGTTTTTATATGGTTGAATTTCGCCATTTAAAATGACAGTTCCAATGAGGTTACTACCAAAGGCATACGGAATTTCGTAAAACGAGTGTAAGGGTTTTGTAATAATTAAACTCGCCTTTTTTCCTTTGGTAATACTGCCATGTGTTGCACCAACCCCCATAGCATAAGCGCCATTGATGGTTGCAGCATTAATAGCCTCTTCAGGAGTTAATTTCATTTTAATACAAGCAGTAGCTACTACAAAATTCATATTTCCAGAAGGAGTAGTCCCCGGGTTAGAATCAGAAGCCAAAGCAAGAGGAAGACCTGCAGCTAACATCTTTTTAGCTGGTGTGTAGGGAATTGAAATGAAATACGAACACGTAGGTAAAGCTACAGGCATTGTGCCGCTGTTCTTCAAAACCTCAATATCCGAATCGGTAACAATTTCTAAGTGATCTACAGAAAGCGCCCCGTGTTTCACACAAGCTGCAATACCGTCAATAGCGGTAAACTGATTCACGTGAATCTTCGCACGCATCCCATATTGTTTTCCTGCTTCCATGATGCGTTCTGTCTCTTCTACTGAAAAATAACCTGTTTCTAAAAATGCATCAATGTAATCTGCTAAATTTTCTTTGGCAATAGCTGGTATCATTTCATTGACAATCAAATCAATATATCCTGTGTGATTGTCTTTGTATTCACTCGGAAAGGCATGAGCACCTAAAAACGTAGCTTTAATCGCAATGGGGTAATTTTCCTTTAATCGCTTGATTACGCGCAACATCTTTAATTCGGATTCAACCGTTAATCCATATCCTGATTTAATCTCTACTGCACCTGTTCCTTGCGCAATAACCTCCTCTAAACGCAGCTTAGACTGTTCGTATAATGCTGATTCACTAGTTTCTTGTAGTTTTTTAGCTGAATTGAGAATACCGCCTCCGCGATTGAAGATCTCTTCGTAACTTAAACCATTAATACGATCTACAAATTCTAGCGTCCTGTTTCCCGCATAAACTAAGTGTGTATGGCTGTCAACCCACGTAGGAAGAACAACGCACCCCGCCGCGTCAATCACTTTTGAAATGCTGTCATCTTCCACAGGACATTGATCCATGGGCCCGTAATCCAAGATGTCTTCCCCTTCAATTAATAAAAAAGCACCCTCAATTTTAGGCAACACCTTCATATCCGCTCCAGCAATCATGTCCACGTGCTCTGCTCTCGTTTGTAGTAATTCTTTTATGTTTTTTAGTAAGATTCTCATCGTTTTTATTTATTTTTTTTGATAGCTATAAAAGTACGTTTTAAAAATGTCATATATTTAAACAAATTTACTAATGTGAAACGAGTTAAATATAGTAAAATAAGAAAACTTCAGCCAAATTCTTTAGAATATTCTGGTTCTTCTCCTGATGTTCCGATCTCCATGCAGCTGTTTATCTATACAGAAGAACAATTTGAGGAGTATAATGACTTAAGCTTGAGGGAAATAGAAGAGGTTTTGCGAAATTCTAGTGCAGATTCAATCAAGTGGTTTAACCTACACGGCTTACACGATATTGAACTTTTACAGGAAATTGGCGATTTTTTTCAAATCCAATCCTACATTATGGCTGAAATTCTAAACTTTGGTCGTAGAACTCGGGTAGAAGATTTAGACGATACCCTTTTCTTCAGTGTAAAAGCACTATTGCCTTATCAAACATTGCAACAAAGTGTCGATATTGAACAGATTAGTTTCATTATGCGCCCAAACTTACTCCTTTCTTTTCAAGAGAAAAAGGGGGAGTTCTTTCACATTATTCGCGAGCGTATTCGAAAGAAGATCGGACAAGTTAGAAAAAGAGATACTAGTTATTTACTGTATTTGTTGATGGACTCGTTAATGGACTCTTTTTTCATCACCTTAGATGTTGTAGAAGACAATGTAGAACAAATCCTACTAGAAGCACGTACAAAATATCATAAAGATATCTTGATTAATATTGAGGAATACACACAAGAACTCAACGATATCAAAAGAGCGGTAATACCTATGCGTGAGATTTTAAACAACGTCAAAACCCTACACGACAAGAAGACTACCCATTTAACCATAATCAGTAAAGAAAGTTTGGTTTTCTTTGATCGATTGCAGTATAAAAGTATTGAAATATTGGACCAAATTGACTATAGTTTAAATAAACTCGACAGTGCGACCAATTACTATTTTTCCTCCCAAAGTAATCGGATGAATGAAATAATGAAAGTATTGACGATTGTGTCCGTGATTTTTATTCCGCTGACTTTTATTGTTGGAGTCTACGGAATGAATTTCGAGAATATGCCTGAATTGAAAGCTAAAGATGGTTATTTCTTTACGTTAATGGGCATGTTTATTTTAGTTTTATTGATGATCGGCTATTTTAAATGGAAACGCTGGTTTTAACTAGTAAAGGACAAAAGCCCCACGATTTTCGAAGGGCTTTTGCATAGGAAACAACATATAACTTAGATAAAGTTTAAAACTTTATATAGTTCAAATTTTCAGTACACCAGAAGGGAGATTTGGGAGGCAAAATCCGAATCCAAATTAGTTCACTTATCTTGTGTAGGAGCTTTCATCAACAAATTTAGATAACCTTCTTTAGTTGAACTAATTTATTCTCTTAAAAAGTAATTAAAGATATGGTAAATGTAGTGGTTAATAGTTAAAAAAAACGCTATTTTTATTCATTATTGTTATTTATTTTTTAGTAAAAAGGGTTTTTGTTTAGGGATTTTTTAATTATTAACATGAATGATTTTTGGATAGATGAAAAAAGTGATAAATAAGTAAAGAACGCTTATTTATGCTAAATAAAAGGGGCAGCTCAACCAGATGAAGCATTTTTAGCCAGGGAGTACGCTTTTTTTTATTCTTTTTTACAAGATATTGAAATAGTTTGTGCTAGAACTGTACTTTTGCTTCCAATATCTGCTATCATGCGATGGGAAAAGAAATAGGCCAAGGAATTACAGGACGCCATAGCAAGTTAGAGGTGGAATTAGGAGAAATGTAAAAAGTCTATTTTTGTTTAAAGTGTGAAAAATAAAAAACAAATGTATTCTTTTTTTAATTATATTTGATTTGTTTATGTTAAAAACTAATATAAGTGCATAAGAGTTTGATATTAGTAAAAATTAGGAGTAGTATGAAAAAAATGTATTTAGTAGTTTTGGGGTTGTCTTTGATGAGTACACCGTATTTTTATGCCCAAAGTATTCATGGAACGTTCTATAATAGAGGTACAAATGAAGTTATAGACGATGCATGGGTAACCTTTTACAATGAAAAAGGACAAAAAATAATCGAAATGATGGTGGACCAAACCGGGAGTTTTGAAATTAACAGCAAGAATGTAGAAAAGGTTCAAAAAATTGTGGGTACAGCGGATGGATTCAATTCGGCAGAAGTTGTGGTTAGTACTATTTTAGATGATTTGGAAGTTAACTTTACATTGACTAAAGAACTAGGACATACAAAACAAGCCAAAGAAACAACCGTATCAAGTGGGAAATCAACAATAGCATCTGCTTCAAATGCAAAAGACCTATTGCCTTTCTACATCCAATACGATTTTAACAGCTCTTATTTTACGGATGAGAATAGAGCAGTAGCTTTTCAGTTATTGCAATACATGAATATCAATACCTCCAAGTCGATCGTTGTGCGCTCTTATGTAGAAACGCGAAACAACGGGCAGTATAATGCTTGGATGGGGGAGCGCAGAGCCCAACGTGTCATAGACTTTTTAATAGAAAACGGCATTAGTCCGAATCGATTAGTCAAAGATGTTGTGCCCTTGGCTCAAAATGCCACAGCACGAGATGGATCAGCAGGAACAGCAAAGGATTTTAGACGTTGCGATTTCCTCCTTTTATAAGACAGTAAAAAAACCGATGATTGCATCGGTTTTTTTTATTCCTCCGTTTATTTAACCAGTGAAAAATGACCATTATGTCGGAGTTTTTCTTATTTTTGGGGCCTAAATAACAACACAACTATGGAATTAAAGTATCAAGGAAAAACAAAGGATGTTTACAGCTTAGCCAATCATCAAGTGCTTTTGAAATTTAAAGACGATGTAACAGGAACAGACGGTGTTTTTGATCCAGGAGCTAATACAGTAGGATTAACGATTGATGGGGCAGGGAAAAGCGGTCTAAAAATGACCAAGTACTTTTTTGAGCTAGCCAATGCAAAACAAATCCCAACACATTACGTTTCTGCAGATTTAGAAGACGTTTCTATGATTGTAAAAGAGGCCGTTTCGTTTGGTAAAGGATTGGAAGTAATTTGTAGATATCGCGCAGTGGGGAGTTTTTTCAGAAGATATAACGACTACTGTACAGAAGGACAAGCCTTGGATAGCTTTGTTGAAATTACCATCAAAGACGATGAAAAAGGAGATCCCGTAATTTCAGAAGATGCTTTAGCTATGTTAGGTATCTTAACACACGAAGAATACAGTATATTGAAAGAATTGACCAAGACAATTTGTTGGATGGTCAAAGAAGAATTGGCAAAGAAAAACTTAGAATTGTACGATATTAAATTAGAATTTGGTAGAGATAAAGCAACGAATGAAATCATGCTAATTGACGAAATTTCCGGTGGAAATATGCGCGTGTACCAAGATGGAAAATACGTGGCTCCCTTGGATTTAGAGAAAATTTTCTTGCAAAATTTATAGCAAAAAAGGAGAAGCTCAAGCTTCTCCTTTTTTTTATTCGATTACTTTTTTTTCTACATAATCGGAATTCATTAAACGAAGGATTCCCATGTAATCCATGTGAAAAGAAATGGTATCCCCAACTTTGAGTTGTTCCGGGTTAGCATCCAAATCTATCACCATCATATCTGAACTAGAACCAACGAGTTGGTGTTTCGGATTAACAGGGAAGAAGTGCTCCATGTCAATATCGAGTAAACCTAAATCGATAATAGCTCTAAACTTTGTTATGTGTTCCCATGCGGGATCAAAAGCTATCTTTTCACCCGTCATGTTGATCCCCGTTTCACCACTAGGCATCATGGGTTTTTCATGAAGTTCAATAATTTCTGCATGAAGTTTAAAAATATTTTGCTCGTATTCCTCATATTGACTGCCATCATAGGCATTCGTTCCCATAAAAAGCGTTTCGCCAATGCGAAAATGATTGATTGCTTTCGGCAACTGATTATTGGTTATCAGCGGAATCGTTACAGATGCACCACCTGAGATAAATGGCAATTTTTTATCGAATTTCAACTCCAACACCTCCTTGTATAAACTGAGTTGAATCAGCTTGTCATTGTTGGGCAAGATACCATACATGCACGTTAAATTGGTTCCTAAGCCTATAATTTCAATGTGAGGTAAACTAAAGACTTTCTCGTAAAAGGAGATGAGATCTTCTCGTAAAACGCCTTCTCGAAGTTCTCCTAGTTCGACCATAATAATGATCTTGTGCACTTTATTTTGTTTGACTGCTTCTTGGGATAGGAGTTTAATCGTTTCTAACTCCGTATTAAAGCTAATATCCGCATATTCAACGATTTCCTCAATACTGCCATTAGGTGCAGGTTTAATGTATACGGTTTCAATCGTAGGGTCAATCAACTTGATACTCTTTAAATTTGAAACACGGGAATCGCATATTTGTTTGGGTTTGAGTGCTAAGACCTGTTCTAAAAATTGCGAATGACCACAGAGCAGCTTACCCACAACAGCCCAAGTAATTCCTTCATTGTCGAACAACGTCTGAAGTAAATTGAAATTGTGTTTTAATTTTGTCTTATTTAAAGTGATATAAGCCATTATTTGTTGTTTAATCTCATTTCTATATACTTTTTCTCGAATCCTTTGCGCTCATATAGATGTTGCGCCGGATTGGTAAAGTCTACGTGTAAGGCAATAGAACCCGATAGTGCTGTTTTAACGCTATCGATGAGTTTTCCACCAATACCCTTTCCTCTTTGTGCTTGATCTGTAGCAATGTAAACCAAAATATGTTCGGGGATAAACCCTTCCATTAACGTATGTAAAACAACAGTAATTCCAACAATTTCCTCGCCTTCTTTTGCAATGGCAAGCAAACCACCAGGTTTGTTATTTCGTCCTAACGCATAATCAATGGCTTTGGCAATATCTTCTTTCGCATCTCCATATTGTTCGAGGTGTTGAAATAAGAAATTTACATATTGTGTTACTTGTTCTGGGGTGACGGGACTGTCTGAATTCTTTTTTTCTATTTGAATCATGTGATTTGTTTTTTACAACCATGCTGGAGTACCTAAGTAAAAACCAAATAAATTATAAGAAATCAGCCTAAAAACTGACAGATAAAGGTGCGTAAAAATGCAACTATAATTCGAAGCGGTAGATTAACCTATAAGTACCCATTACAATAGTTGAAAATTGTAAAATAAAAGGGTTAAACCATAAAAGTACAAAAAACGAGAGCTTCTCGCAAATATTTTAGAATTAATCGAGTTTTTATTTGCGTTTAATTGAGAATTATTCAATGAAAATGTAAAAACAAAAGGAGGAGGGAAGCCTTGCCTACGCTGGGGTCAGCCTTTGTTTTTTTTTATAAAAAAAGGCGAGATAAAAAAAGTGCGCGAAAATTAAAGAAATAGGGTGTTAAACGGATGTCTTAGGGAATTGCACGAAAGAAAGAACACCTTTGTTGTAAAAGACAAAGGTGTTGTTGATACTAGAGATAAAAATGGAATTATAGCTTCGTTAAATTGGGATACAACTCCTTTATTTTATTGATAAAGTATAGCGTCATCAAGCGTTTTTTTCCTTGGAGTTTAGGTGTTGATTTAGGGTTGTATAATGTTCTAAAATCATACGATTGGATAGGATCTTGAATTGCTTTTTTTACAAGGAAAGCGAGTGTTTTACCCTCCACATCAATGGATAATTGATAGCAATCAGACCTTTTTACTTTCGTTATTTTCCCCTGGGATAGTTGATCTTGAGTAAAAATCAAATGCTCCTCCACCAGTTCTTCATCAAAAGTAAGGAAGTGTAAGTTGTCCGAGGAAAGAACAAAAAATGAAACAGCAGTAGATTGGACTACTCGAGCTCGAACACCAACTAACCCCAACAAAACAATGCGCAGAGCCAACCACCCGGTCTCCAAGACTTGGGTTGTGTTACTCTTGATGTAGGAGCATTGGGTAAAAGCAAGAATAGGAATATCTTGCATTTCTTTAGCAAGTAGAGCATATTCCTTGTTGAGGAGCTCTACAGTAATTGAAGGAGCTTCCTTTAGTTTTTCAGGAGTTTCAAATTCGCGATTCGATCTCTTTTGAAATAAATAGAGAAAGAGCAGAACAGCAGGAGTAAAGATACAGACGAATAAAATGATATATAGCTTGGTATTTTCCATTGTCTTATATCGATTTTATTGATAGATAGGACATTGTATCACATGCAATTTTCTCCTGATTTTTGCGTGTGAGGATAAAGAAAATAAACATCCCTACTGAGCTAGTAGGCATACTGCTTTTAATTGCTTTCCCCAAAAGAGAAGCATAACGAATCAGCAACAAACAAATTTCATTCGTCTTACCTAAGAAGGCCCTAGCGCACAAAACAATGCAAACAACCCACACAAATAAAGAAAGTAAATGCTGGTCGTCAATTGATTTTTTCCAACTGAATTTCATAATATATTTTTTAAATGGGGGTAAAAATAATTATTCAATTTGGAATATACTTAATTGTGTTTGTTATGTGTATTGAATACTTGTTTTTTGTTTGAAAAATGTATTTTTTTAGTTAATTTTTTTATCGCTTATTATTGAACTGTTTCGGTTCAAGAAATGCAGTAGGGAGCAAGGACAATTGGTCTAAATACAGGATTAAATACCGTTGAACGGTTTACTGAAAGTACCATCTTTCTCCTTTATCTCCCTTATTTTATATTGGTTTTGGTGTTCGATGAATATATCTCACCTAGTTTATATTGGTTTTGGTGTTCGATGAATATATCTCACCTAGTTTATATTGTTTTTGGTGTTCGATGAATCTACGCTTCGCTCCGATTTTCGCTTCGCTCCGATTTTGCACTACGTTACGATTTTCACTACGTTTCGAATTCTTCTCGCCATTAAATATCTTTCCTATAGGTTTTGCGTTCTTTGTGAATTTCAGGGTTTAAATGCTTCCACAGCTGTTGAATTTTTAGGTTTTCAACAAGTAGGGGATTGGTTTCAATATGTTCGATTTTATGCTTCGTAAAACACGCGTAGATTTCTTCGAAGATAATCGCAGTAACTCCTTTATTTCGATAGTCAGGATCAATGCCTATGAGGTAGTATTCTGCTCGATTATTGTTTTTCATTGCTTGTAACAAATGAATGAATCCGAAGGGAAATAATTTGCCTTTCGTCTTCTGAAAAGCTTTTGAAAAAGAAGGCATAGTAATGGCGAAAGCAATCATTTTATGGTTTTCATCCATCACACAAGAAATAAAGTCCGGATGAATAAACTGAAGGTATTTCTTTTTGTAATGCTCAATTTGAAAAGGCTCGATAGGCACAAAACTCTGCAAATCTGCATAGGTTTTGTTTAGCAAAGCAAACATTTCGTCAACATAGGGCATTAACTCTTTTGTTGTTTTAAACTCTAGTGGCTTAACGCGATAACGTTGTTGAACCATTTGAGACATTTTGGTGATCTTTTCTTCATCAAAGGCCTTGATGTCTAAGCTGTATTCCAACCATTCGGCCTCAGGCTTAAAACCAAGTGAAGCTAAATGTTGCGGATAATACTCGTAATTGTACAAACCGATCATCGTAGCTAAACGATCAAATCCCTTAGTTAGCATACCCGCTTTATCCATATTGGAAAAACCCATAGGACCTTCCATATATTGCATATCATGCGCTTGACCAAATCGCTCTACTTCTGCTAACAAAGCTTTACTTACCTCGAGATCATCTATAAAATCAAACCAACCAAATCGAACTTTGGGTTTGTGTAACTCCTTTACTTCTGTCCAATTAATACAACACGCGATTCGACCTACGACTTTGTGGTTTTTATAGGCGAGGAAAAAACGCACAGCAACTGTTTTAAAAATATCATTGGAGGAATCAAAACTCTTTACTTCTTCTTTGATTATGGAAGGAACCCAGTATGGATTGTCTTTGTATAGGGTGAAAGGAAATTGAACGAATTCCTTCATCTCTTTTTTGGTAATCGCTTGTTTAACTTCGATCATTGCTGTTGAATTAAAATCTAAAATCGCGCTAAAAATACTAAATTTTATACTGTTATTGCGTTTTTATCCGCTATAAATTCCCGTTAACAAGCGGTAGACGCAAGGAGGTCCACACTTGTAAATGTTAAATGTTAAGATTTAACACAACTTCATTTTATTTGTGAGGATCTTAAAAAGTGGTAATTAATTCTTATTTAAACTTATTAAAAATAATATTATTTGTTTTTTTGCCGACTTCTCTTTCCGATATAAGCAATGCAGGCAAAAATACAATTTTATAAATTAGATTAATTTAGACTCGTTAAAATTAATTTGATAATCTATGATTAATCTAAGGCGGTTAAACAAGTGGACATTAGCTATGCTTTTAGCTGTTCCAACCGTGACTTTGTCGGCAACCATGTATGGGGTATTTAGTGAGGCGAAACAGTCCATCCCTCTGATTCATACAAGGAATGAAACGAATGATTCCAATGCAAATGTAATCTTACAGGACAACTTTGACAACCAGGCTGAAGGATGGACGATGGTCAACTCTTCCGTAAATAAGTGGTATGCTGGATTTCCCGAAGATTATCTAGAGGAAGGCGAGGCAGCACAAGGATTGTATCTAAGTGATACCGAAGGTGCTTTTACGTATTCTTTTGGTGCGGCAGCAGTGTCTCATGCGTATAAAACGGTTCAATTACCTGCTGATGTTGATGAAATTACGCTGAGTTTTGATTGGATAAGCGAGGGATATGCTGATACGAATTGGCTTACTTTAGAATCGGTTCCTATGGATTATATGCGGGTATGGCTAGTTCCCAATTCGTTCGTTCCTGTTGCAGATCAAGCTATTTCAGAAGAGCGTAGCGGTGGATTTACGATTAACGATGGACAATATGTCGAAAATGGACGTTTGCGTCATGAAACTAAAACCGTACAAGTAGGAGCTTTGGTTGGACAAGAAGTGAAGTTGATTTTTGAATGGACCAATGGGGCAATTGGGTGGCCAACCAAACCCGCAGCTGTCCGCAAGTTAAAGATTGAAGCTGTGGCTTGTCCTACTATAACAACCTTGCCTTTTGTGGAAGATTTTTCTAGTTTGTCGAGAACAAGAAGTTGTTGGACGATTGTCAATAACAACAATGATTTTCGCCTTTGGAAGTTTGCAACGGACTTTGTCTATAACGAGATTACGGAAACCAATACGCAAATCGAAGCTGCTGTGATGCACACGAATGGCGCTAGAGGAAATAACGACGATTGGTTGATGACTCCCACGATACGATTAACGGGAAATCAACGTTTGCGTTATACGTATCGCGTACAATCTGCAGATTTACCCAATGAATTTCGGGTAGTTCTATCGCAAAATGGTACAGTAATTAACCATTTTACAACGGTACTGGTTCCAACAACAACCTATAATCACACGCAATATAGAGAAAATGTAGTGGATTTGGTAGACGCAAATGGAGTGGGAATAACTGGGGATGTCACAATTGCTTGGCACGTGCCTCCAGGGCAACTCAATGGATGGGCGTTGGCTGTCAATCAAGTGACGGTAGAAGATATTCCGTTGTGTCCTACGCCAATCGCAATTAATGTAGTTTCTAATGAAGTGCATTGGTCAACAGAAGGAACAGAAACGCAATGGGAAGTAGTGGTACAACCTCCTCGTAGCGGAAGACCAACGACAGGGGGAACACTGGTTAATCAACCGCAATACACCATGGAAAACCTTGCCATTGCAACGGATTATGAGGTTTATGTACGCGCTAAATGTCAGGTTGACCCTTTAGATGAACCGATGTATTCCCCTTGGGCTGGTCCTGTGCGATTTAGGTCCCCTATGGAGGTAACTGACTTGCCCTATGTAGAAGATTTTGAAAATCAGCCTGTTTTTGAATTCAGCAACGATACAAAAAATCATTGGATGATTAGTTCTGCTCCTCATGAAGGACGCAATCAAGCGCTTCACATCACCAATGGAGAAGGGAATTATCAGTATACATTGAATCAACGACAAACTTCTCATGTTTATAAAGATATTTTTATTCCCGCTGGAGGGCAGGAGTTGTTAGTACAGATGGATTGGAAAAATGTTGGAGAAGAGAGAAAAGATTTCTTTAGGGTGTGGTTGGTTCCCACGAACTATGTGCCAACAAGCGGTGTGAAAGTAACGGAGTTAGCTACTTCAGGTATTCAATTGGATACAAATTCTTTTTTTCTATCGCCCGATTTTAAGCAAGTTCGCCTGTATGCACCTGTAGCTGCGTTTGCCAATCAACCCATGCGCTTGCTTTTTGAATGGCAAAATGATAGTAGTCGAGGTGCACAACCACCTGCTGCAATCGATAATTTAAATGTCAGTGTCATGCAATGTGCAAGACCAACCGACATTGAAGTAAGTGCAATTGCCCAAACAACAGCAGAGGTGAGTTGGACCAATGCAGCGGATGTAACGGCTTATGATCTCTATGTTACGACTGAAAACACCAGACCTTTAGATACTACAAGACCCACGTATAGTGGCGTATCGGCGCCTTTTTCTTTAACAAACTTAGCCCCAAATACACGCTATTACGTTTGGGTGCGATCCGCTTGTAGTTCAACTCATACGAGTTTCTGGCAAGATAGTATCGATTTTGTGAGCCTACAAATCCCTGGAAATTTGCCGTTAACAGATGATTTTGAACAGGATAAGCAATGGACTACAACCCTCAAAGCAAGAAACAAATGGGAAATTGGCAGCGCAATAGGTAACGCTAGTCGACAGTCGCTCTATGTTTCTTCTGATTTGGGCTTGCGCAACCATTATGAAATCACCCAAGCCTCTGTTTCACATGCTTATAGAGATATTGTGGTACCTGACGATGCGCTTGAACTACTGATAGAATACGATTATCAGGTTCAAGGTGAATTATCAAGAAATAATCCCAAGGACTATTTCAGGCTGCTTAAAGTGCCTTTAACAGCAACGTTGGATGGAAACACGCCCATACAATCAGCAACAGAGAATATCGTGATAGGAGATCCTTATTACGTCAAATCAGAAGGGTGGAAAAAGGCGGTTGCTGTTTTGGATGTGAGTGAAAATCAAGGGGAGGTAATTCGCCTAGTTTTTGAATGGGTGAACAATACAACCCTTGGAGAGCAGTCTCCAGCAGCGATAGATAATTTTAAGGTAAGCGTATCCACCTGTTTGAGTGCGCGTAACCCCAAAGCAGAACTTGTGCGTTATACCTCTAATATTCGATTGTCTTGGGAAGCACAACAGGAAGAAAGCCAATGGGAAGTTTATATAACCGAACAGGGAATGTCCGCACCAACGGATACTACAACGGGTATTGTCGTAAATGAACCAACGCTTCTGTTAGAAAACGTAGAAACAGGACGCTATTATGTTTATTACGTTCGCACAATTTGCCTGGATGAACATGGAGAGAGTCAATCCGTTTGGGTAGGACCAATTAAATACTCGTATTTCGTACCTGATAGTTGTGCAGATTTACAAGGGGGAATTGAAGGAATTCCACCTTCCGAAACAAATGACTATATCATTTGCGAGGAAGGTCCTGTCAAGCGAAAATTAGAAGCAAATTACTTTGATGTTAAAACAACAGATACCTATCAGGTTGAGGCTATTGATTACAATCCTCCTTTTCCGTTTTATGGTGGGGATATGATTGATTTAACAAGAGATGATTATTGGTCTAATACCGTTAATTTAGGATTTGATTTTTGCTTTTTTGGCAAGACCTACGACAAAGTTTTGATTACCACCAATGGTGCAATTACGTTTAGTATTGCCGGAGAGGTAGAGGGTGGACGCTATACGCCAGAAGCACATAGTCCGTGGAGTTTTTGGCAGCCTATTCCCTTTCAACCGACCACTACTGAAGCGCCTTTTGTCAATGCCATCTTTGGGGTAATGCAAGACCTTGATCCAAGTTCTTCGCCAGAGGACTACTCAATTAACTATCAGATTTTAGGAACCTTTCCGTGTAGGGCTTTGGTCTTTAATATCTATCACCTAGGCTTGTTTGGAAGACGTTACAATCCGGAAGATGTGGAAGGATCAACTCAAACTTCTCAGATTATCTTGTATGAAGGAACGAATGTGATTGAAGTACACGTGAAAAATAGACCTGTAGCACAAGATTTCGGATCAAGTCATAACAGAAGTAGCGGGTTAATCGGTATTCAAAATGAAGATGGTACGCGTGCGCATTTTCCTGGTGAAGACGGAGGGGTTAATCGAAATACGGGAAACTGGAATGCAACCAATGAAGCCTGGCGTTTTGTGCCTAATGGCGAATCTACGGTAAGCTTTAATTGGTATAAAGATGGTGCAGTCTTTTCGAAAGAACAGGAAATTGAAGTAACGGTAACTGAATCTGTCAACTATACGGCCAAAGCAGTGTATCAAAGTTGTCAAGGAAATGAGTTAGTGGTGGAGCGCATTTTTAACTTCGTAAAAGATGATTTCGAAGTACCTCAATTGGAAGATCAATGGATCTGTAGCACCATAGAAACCGCCAATCGCCCCATTCGCGTGAATATTGCCGATCAGAGAGAGGCCGTTTTAACGGCGTTAGGTGCAACAGCAAATGATCGTTATACGGTTGATTTTTATGCAGATGCGGATTTTATAGAGCCCTTGTTGGATGAGGTTGAGATTTTGTCGTCAACACAAATTCACGTCAAGGTAACAAGTAAAGAAACGGGGTGTTCTCGCGTAAGTAGTTTCCGCCTTATTCGCTTGCCACTACTCGAAGTAACGCAAGTGAAAAATGTAGAGGTGTGTGGGAGTTATACCTTACCTCCTTTACAAGAAGGGGAACGATATTTTACACAAACGAAAGGACAAGGAACTGCATATGATCCTGGAGACATCTATGAAATTTATGGCTCATCGAAGTTGTATGTGTATAAAAAGGGAGCCTACGATTGTGAAAATGAAACCGCTTTTACACTTGTTGTTCACGAACCAATACAAGCGGATCAACTAGAGGATGTCGTGGTTTCATGTGAGAATTATGTACTGCCTCCTTTGTCTGAAGGGAATCGCTATTTTACAGCACCTCATGGAGAAGGGGTTGAATTGTATGAAGGAATGGAACTCATGATGCCCATGACGGTGTATGTCTACGCAAAGAGAGGGTCTTCATCCATCTATTGTGCAGATGAAAGTTCGTTTCATATTGCGTATGAAGACTGCCCATTGCCCAAAGGGATTTCACCTAATGGAGATGGACTTAACGACACTTTTGACTTATCGGGATATGGCGTATCTAAAATCCAAATTTTTAACCGCCATGGACTTGAAGTTTATGCGCATGGACAAGGGTATACCCATCAATTTGCAGGACAAGATAAATCGGGCAATAAACTTCCATCGGGAACTTATTACTACATCTTAATTGCTCATGGAAAGGAACGTACAGGGTGGTTGCAAATCAACTATTAAACGATAAAAGGATAGAGATCCAAAAAAAATCCAACGCAGTTACGCGTTGGATTTTTTTATATTAGACTAATCGTTTGATGGTGAGTAAGTTGTTGTGTGTAGGAGAAGAAGGCATTGATCGTACTGAAAATTCAAGTGGATTGAAAAGTTTCTTGAATTTTTCATTGCGTTCTTTATCCTCATCGGTCAAGACAATCGTATTAAAAATGATAAAACCATCGATAGTTAAGCATCGTTGGAGGTGATTGACAAAATACTGCTCGAAAAGGAAAGAGGGCATATAGCTATCTTGGAAAATATCGATAATAATCAGATCATATTGTTCTTGACAGGTTAGCATGTATTCAAAAGCATCTATTTGGACAATGTTGTGCTTGTCGCGATATCGATCGAGATTGAAGTATTTACGCGCAACAAATAAAACAGCATCATCTAATTCGATACTCGTGATGGCTCCTGTAAAATTGATCTCATCGCGAAGCAAGTGAACCGTACTTCCTGCACCTAATCCCAAGTTTAATACTTGGTTCATGGCCTTAATTTTAGAATAACCAATAAATTTTAATCCCTTTTTAAAGACTTGTTCCAATTGACCATAGGAGTAATTGGTGTTCTTCGTATCTAGAACTAATTGTCCTTTTTGCCAAGTTACTTCGAGTTTCGAGTTGACATTGGAACGGATCTTCTTCACGGGGACAGGTGTAAGATAACTCAACCACTTTTTTAGCATATTTTCTTTTTCTTCTCAATAGAATACAAATATACAGGAAAAATACGGGGAGCAATTGTGTGTTTATTCCTAAGATTGCAATTGTTTGGAAACGGAGGTTTTCCGTTCGCCATATTCCATAAAAAAAACATCCTGCTGAAGGGATGTTTTATATTTTTACTGTAGCTCGATTTTTAGTATGCGATTTAAATAGAAGGAACGATATGGTAGTCGTAATACAACCTCATATGTAAATTTCTTTTGGTTTTTGCTCCTTTGTAAATCGTTGTTGTTATCGGAAAATGATCTTCATTATAGGTATATTCAAAGGTAAATGTCGGTTCACTTCCAATTTTATAACTCTTGATCGTATGCGGAAAGGCATATGTAATCGGTATGAAGTAAAGATCGTTAAAAATAAGCGTGGTTAAGTCAAAAGGCAATGAATAGAACGGATTCTTCCCACGATCATATGTAAAATTAACCGTATAATTATACGTATCAGTTAATTTAATAAGCTCTCCTTTTGCATTATATGAATAATTAACCTCGAACTCAACTCCATTTGTTGTATTCGTACTATGCGATTTTACGAATTGCTGATTTGAATTGTACTTGAGTTGATGCTCGTAAAAACCGAGGTCAATATCCGATATGGTGTAGTTTTGGACTAATCTGTTATCATAGGTAAAGGTGTGATTTGTAATAGCAGCGCCTCGATGTTGTACTTCATAAGAAGTCAGATCATTGTTTTCATTGCATTTATACGTTATGGGATGAGGTATAGCAATAGTGGGGACTCCCGTTTGTAAAACATGCGTGTCTCTGCGGATAGAATCTAATTGCGTAGCGTTTTTGTAGTAGAAGTTATAGGAAACTTGTTTTGTTTCCTTGCTACTGGTATGATTGCCTGTGGCATCACTTTCAACGTTGTAATAGATCGAATTGACTTGTTTTAAAAGGTAGTGTTTGGAAGTCGTAGTAGAAGTGGATTGAGTGTCATCTGAACTACAGCTTCCTAAAAGTAAAAGACTAGCTAAACCTACTAGTTGGAGTGTTTTGAACATAATTCGTTTGTTTTAAGCAACGCGAAGTTAAGTTTTTTTTAAGGATAATTTTAAGTTAAGGCTCAACCAAAGTAAAACTGTCGAAGGAGGGGTAAGGTGAAATCCCTCTGCGAAGAGAGTACAGCCGTTGGCTAATTTGAAACCCTTCCGCATTTGCACGTATACAAGTAAAGTGTTATTTTAGCTTTATCTCGTAAAAAAAATATGTTTTTTGTCGAATTGTGGTATTCTTGGAAATTACACCAGATTATTTGGGCTTTGGGCAAGATCAATCCAAAAGTTTAAAGCTTTCTGATTTGTGAGCTAAGCTGTTGAAGATATGAGAATTTTAATGATTCCTTTTGGCTAAAAGAAAACAAATTTATTTTTTTCTACTCCCTCATGTTTTATATATTTGTTCTTATTTGATTTTATTCTAAATAAAAATAAGGTATTTTATGCTAAGAATAGGCTTAGTTATGCTATTGATAGTACTCTCTTTTTTATCCATTTTTGTGGGTGTAAAAGAGATTTCTATTTTTGATTTGCATCGTTTAGATAAGGATGAATTACTCGTGATTTTTGTCAGCCGCGTTCCTCGAACAATTGCTGTACTAATTGCAGGAGTAGGGATGAGTATTTCGGGTTTGATTGTACAGCAAATCTCGTTGAATAAATTTGTTTCTCCTACCACCATGGGGACCCTTGATGCCTGTAAGATGGGAATTCTATTTAGTATGATTCTGTTTCCCAATGGAGGAATTGTTTTTAAAACAGTCTTATCTTTCACCATAGCCTTACTGGCTAGTATTGTCTTTTTGCGTTTAGCGAGTAAGATCAAAGTGCAAAACGTCATTTTTATTCCCTTAATCGGTATTGTCTTTGGTAATATATTAAGTGCTATTGCTACTTTCTTTGCCTTTCGCTATAACCTTGTTCAAAATATGGATGGTTGGATGATGGGAGATTTCTCTTCTATACTAAAAGGGAATTACGAAATATTGTACCTCGGTGTTTTAGTGGTTATTTTATGTTATTTATACGCGAACAAATTTACTATTGTAGGTTTAGGGGAAGATACAGCTACGAGTTTGGGGTTAAATCCCAAGCGTATTATGTATATCGGATTGGTATTTGTTTCGATTACGTCTACTGTAGTGGTACTCACTGCAGGGGTGATTCCTTTCTTAGGGTTGATCGTACCCAATGTGGTGAGCATGATCTTCGGGGATAACTTGCGCAAAACCATCAGTTATACCGCTTTAGTTGGTGCTATATTCTTGTTGGTTTGCGACTTAATTAGCCGTTCATTGATTGCGCCTTACGAAATACCAATCGGACTTACTGTGAGCATTGTTGGTGGTGTCGTGTTCTTATATTTAATTCTAAAAAAGACAAAACATGCCTAAAACTAAATTAGTAACTCTGTTGATTGTGGCCTTACTCGTTAGTATTGCCATTTATATGTTTACATTTACGGGAACGAAATTAGACTATGTTTTACCTCGTCGTGGGTTTAAAGTTCTAGCGATGTTACTCGTATCTTTTGGGATTGCCTATTCTTCTGTAGTCTTTCAAACCATTACAGCGAATCGAATTTTAACGCCTTCTATTATGGGGTTTGATTCTTTTTTCTTGCTGTTGCAATCACTGATTGTTTTTTGGTATGGAGATCGAACGTTTCAAGTATTAGGCTCGGAATGGAACTTTGTCTTGTCCGTAGCTTTGATGATGGTCTTCGCCGTGGTGATGTATTTTGCCGTATTTAGACGTGAAAGTAAAGGATTGTATACTCTGCTCCTCGTGGGGCTTTTAATCGGGACCTTGTTCAAAAGTGGAGCGTCGTTTATTATGTTACTCATTGATCCCAATGAGTTTACCATTATCCAAAATGCAATGTTCGCGTCTTTTGAACGCATTAATCTGAAAATTTTGAGTATCGCAGCAGTGATACTAATCGCAACAATGCTGTATGGTATTCGCTATTTCAAACAACTCGATGTTCTTAGTTTAGGACGGGAGCACGCAATTAGCTTAGGTGTAAATTACCACAAGGTGGTGCGTGCCAATTTAATTTTTATTTCGATCATGGTTGCTGTATCAACGGCATTAGTTGGACCTATAACTTTTTTAGGGCTCTTAGTAGCCAATTTAACTTATGAATTGGTGAAGAAGAATAACCATGCCTTACTCGTGTTTACCTGTTGTTTGTTGACTTCAGTTACCGTTATCGGCGCACAGTATTTAGTCGAACATCTGTTTAATCTGACAACTACAGTAAGTATTATCATCAATTTCGTCGGAGGAATTTATTTTATCTACTTGCTGTTAAAAAGTAATAAAGTATGATTCAAGTTAATCAAGTATCCAAATCGTATGGAGAGAAACTGATCTTAAATCAGGTATGTGTAAGCTTCCCCAAAGGAAAAATATCGTGTTTTATTGGTGGAAATGGAACGGGAAAAAGCACCTTGTTATCGATTATTAGTCGCTTAGTATCCCGAGATAAAGGAGAGATTAATTTACTCAACAAAGAAGTATTGAGCTATACCCATGAAGACTTTGCTCAACGCTTAGCTATTCTCAAACAAAGCAATAGCCCCAATATTCGCCTAACAATTAAAGAGCTCGTTTCTTTCGGACGTTTTCCACATTCGAAAGGAAGATTAAAAAAAGAAGACCATACAAAAATAGAAGAGAGTATTGCCTTTATGGGGTTGAAAGATATTGAGGATCAGTTTATTGATGAGCTCAGTGGAGGGCAACGACAACGCGCGTTTCTCGCTATGGTTTTAGCACAGGATACAGAGTACATCTTGTTAGATGAACCCCTGAATAATCTAGACATGAAACACTCGGTCGAAATTATGAAGACGTTACGCGAATTAGCAGATAAGTATCAAAAAACGATCGTGATTGTTGTTCACGATATCAATTACGCAGCGGCTTATGCAGATTATATTGCTGCTGTAAAAAACCATCAAATCCTCTATTTCGGACCAACAAACGAAGTGATTACCGAGGAAAAAATGAAAGATGTTTTCGATATCGATATGAGAATTATCGATAATGGAGATCACAAAATTTGTGTCTATTTTAAATAATTTATAAAACCATCGTTATGAGTAAATTTATGATTAGCTGCCTAGCAGCAGCAACTTTTTTGTTTGTTTCATGTAAAGAAACAAAAAACGAAGAACAAAGTTCAACAACGGAACCTACAGTAGTGACTGTGGATCATTTATCGGGAACTTCAGAAGTACACGTTAATCCGAAGAATCCAGTGGTATTAACCTATGGGATATTGGATACCTTTGACGAATTGGGAATTCCTGTAAAAGGAGTACCTGGATCAAATTTACCACAGTACTTAGAAAAATTCAATGCTAGTGAATACGATAATGTTGGAGGAATTAAAGAACCGAATGCAGAAAAAGTAAATGCAGCAGATACAGAATTAATCATTATCTCTGGTCGTACGGCTTCGATGTACGATGAATTCAAAAAGATCGCTCCAACGATTAATTTAGATGTAGATGCTAAAGATTACCTGAATTCATTCAAGAAAAATCAACGTATTATCGGCCAATTGTTTGGCAAAGAAGAGCAAGTAGAGCAAGAATTAAAAGACATCGACGCTCGTATAGCTAAGATTAAAGCCAGTACTGAAAACTCAGATAAAAAAGGCTTAATTGTATTAGTGAACGAAGGACGCATGAGTTCTTATGGAAAGGGATCTCGTTTTGGAATTATTCACGATGTATTCGGAGTAAAACCAGCAGATGAGAACATTGAAGTAGCTACACATGGGCAAGTTATTTCGAACGAGTTGATTAAAGAATTAAATCCTGATTACATTTTTGTTATCGATAGAGGTGCTGCAATCAAACGCGCTACATTAAGCAAGGAAGAGTTTTCAAATGCATTAGTACAACAAACAAATGCGTATAAAAATGATAAAATCATCTTCTTAAATCCTGAAACTTGGTATTTATCAGGAGGAGGGCTAAAATCAATCAAAATGATGATTGACGAAGTAGAACAAGCTGTGGCGAAATAAGTAAAGTTGTTGTTAATTTCAAACCAGTAAAACGAGTGAGTACACCAACGTGTACTTGCTCGTTTTTTTTTGTTTAAAGACACGGTCAAATCAAACTTTTTTTTCTTTACATTCGCAAAAGAAATCAACCAATACTAACCTTTTTTAGCCCTATCTTTTTGCTCATGGATGATCAATTTACGACTAATACTGTGGTCAAGCGTTTGTTTAAAGATGTCCAAACACTGTTGACCATCGCTTACTTAGTAGCTGTTGGCATCGGTATGTTGTTCAACTACAAGAAATTTATTCTATTTGAGATCAATGTTTTTGATTATGCAGGGTTATTTGATTTCCTGATTGCACCATTCGGTGACTTTATGATTTTACTATTTACTTTGGGAACCATCCTTTTAACGGTTCTCATCTATCGAGTGGATGTGTTTTGGCAAAAAAAACACCCGAACTCGTATGCCAAGTGGATGTTTAACCTCGATCCAGGAAAGTGGTACGCGAAGCAAAAACTCAGCACGGGAATTCTGCTTTTTGTTTTATATCTGTTCTTAGGAGCTCATGTTTATGCCGAACGCTATAAACGCGCAGTGGTCAATCAAGATTTGATTGGCGTTACCTATGCGGATAACAGCCGTACGGAGGGAATTTTAATCGGCAAAACGACTGATTATATTTTTTTACAACAAGGAGAAGAGATAAAAGTAATCCCGATGAATGCCTTGATTAAAGAAATTAAATTGAAATAGGGTAGAAGTATAGGAAGAATACTACCCAATTCTAGTGATTTTTTTACTTTTTATACGCTGGTTGTTTTTTTAAAATTGGGTTCGCTTTATTTTTGACTGAAAATAAAGCTATGGCACATTGCATCTACATTTACAATATAGACTCTGAAACTCATCAAACATACTCAGGTTATCTAGGAGAGTGGAACTACGTCATTCCTGATTTGTTGTTTCCCTTGTTGTCTGCCAACCCCCAAACAATACGTTTTATGTCGATGCAAGTGACGTGTTTACGATGAATGAAGAAAAACCCAAAGAACAAGCCAAACAATGGGTAGAAGAAATTAATGAAAAAACTAGTCAAACAAGTTGTTGAAACATACAATCAAGATAGACCTCATGGAGCTAATTATACGCTAATTCCTAATCAAATGTCTAAAATTAAGAATATCAAATTTAGAGAGTATAAAAAAACAGTAGCAAACTAAAGCTTACTACTGTTAAGTATTATAATTTTAAATTATTAATCCTGTATCGATTTTTCAGGACTAGGTGTATTAGAACTGGCGAACCGTTTGCCGAATAGCAACTAATTTTGTCATTAAATCTTCGAAGTGATTCAAGTGGAGCATATTGGCTCCATCACTTTTCGCTTCAGCAGGGTTGAAGTGCGTTTCTAAAAAGATTCCATCAACACCTACAGCAATTCCCGCTTTGGCAACAGTTTCGATCAAATCTGGTCGACCACCTGTTACACCACTGGATTGGTTGGGCTGTTGTAAGGAATGCGTAATATCTAGTACTGTCGTTGCAAACTGTTTCATGGCTGGAATTCCACGATAGTCAACAATCATATCTTGGTAGCCAAACATGGTTCCTCTATCCGTAACCATAACACTTTCGTTTTGGCAATCCAATACTTTTTGTACCGCGTGTTTCATACTTTCCGGACTCATGAATTGCCCTTTCTTTAAGTTGACTACTTTTCCTGTATTGGCTGCTGCAACCACTAAATCTGTTTGACGCACCAAAAAAGCAGGAATTTGTAAAACATCAACGTATTCAGCAGCTAAAGCCGCATCTGAAGACTCGTGTATATCGGTAACAGTTGGTACACCAAATTCTTTTCCTACTTTGGCTAAAATCTTCAAAGCTTTCTCATCTCCAATTCCAGTAAAACTGTCAATTCTTGAGCGATTTGCTTTTTTGAAGGACCCTTTAAATACATAGGGAATTTGAAGCTTATCCGTTACTTTGATGATGTGTTCTGCAATGCGCATCGCCATATCTTCACTTTCAATAGCACAAGGACCAGCCAATAAAAAGAAATTATCGGCCTCTGTATTTTTTATTAGGGGTATATTTCGGATATCCATAGTTGAGTTTTTAATTGTGTTATTTTCTTTTTGCTTTACTTTTTTGCTTCTTCACTTTTACCATTTCTGGTTTTTGAGCAGCCGCTTTTATTTGGTCGTAATTCTTCGTCTTCATGAAGTACGAAATTACAGTAGTAAAGATAATACCAAATGATAGATTATTCATCACACCATTTCTTAAAAATAAGTCAAAAGAAGCATTTTGTAAAGCTTCTTCAGGCGCCATTTTCGCTTCGTTGATCAAGGCTTGTTGTAGTGTCTCCATAAAATGTGGACTCACTTGATTGAAGGTGATGAATTGAATGATAGGAAAGAAAAGCGTAATCATTACACATAGTACTAATCCCGTCATAAATGCCTGTTGCCATTGCATGACATTATTATAGTATTCACGCTTTTTTTGGCGAATTCCCAACCAGTAAAAAATAAAGAGTAAAAAACTAAATAGCATTTCATGCAGTACTTCAAAACGCACCTTTTCCGTGTGAAATCCCATTGATTTTCCTATAAACATCCAAACTAGAGCCGCTAAGGTTGCCAAAGCTGCCCATTTGAATTCAATAGAGAATTTTTTCATTGTATGAGCTTAAAATATAATACTTCAAAAGTAAAGTTTTTATTTTATAGGCTAAAATATATTTTTTTATAATTATTTTCCTTAGATTTAATAAGAAGAATGAGAAAATAAAATAAAACAACCACTAAATTATAATTAAATTTAGTAAAAAAAATAATTAGTTATGAAAACCCTTATTTTAATCAGACATGCTAAATCGTGTTGGGACACTATTACAGCGGATAAAAATAGACCCATCTCCAAAGATAGAGGGGTGCAAGATGCCCTGTTGGTTTCTCATGCCATCGGCTCTCTTTTGCCAGAGCGATTTCTTGTCTGGACTAGTACAGCCAAGCGCGCACAACAAACGGCTGCTATTTTTTGTCAAAACCTCGATATCAACCCAGCTTATGTCATTGAAAAAGAAGATATCTATACTTTCGACGTCAAGAAACTGGCACGAACGATAAAAAAATGTGAAAATACACACAATGCACTGATTATTTTCGGACATAATGATGCTATCACAGATTTTGTTAATAAATTTGGTATGGTTTCGATTGATAATGTCCCCACATCAGGAGTAGTCGTGATGGACTTCCCCCAAGAGGAATGGAAAGAGATTAAAAACGGAACGGTAATAAGTAAAGTTTTTCCTAGAGATTTAAAATAAGAAATGAATACAACTACTGTAACACCAAAATATTATTATGTTGATCGTGAGAAAAGCTGGTTGGCTTTTAACGAGAGAGTTTTACAAGAAGCAGGTGATGTAACCGTCCCTTTACTCGAACGATTGCGTTTTATCGGAATTTTTTCCAATAATTTAGATGAGTTCTTCCGGGTGCGTTATGCAACGATTCGACGTATGGTCTTAACTGGTGAAGGTAATCGCCGATTAGGGAGTGGTGTTGTAGTGAAAGATTTATTGAAGGAAATTACCAACCGAGTAATTGTCCTGCAAAATGAAAGTTTACGCATTCTAGCTGAAATTGAAAAACAACTAGAAGCAGAAAATATTTTCATCGTAAACGAAAAAATAATCAATGACAAGCAAAAGGCCTTTGTCAAAGATTACTTTTTACATACGTTGTCTCACGATTTAGTAACCGTAATTCTCAGTGATTTAGCGCCTTTTCCTTTATTGAGGGATACCCACGGCTACTTGGCAGTGAAACTAGAAGTCGATGAGGCTTTGCGCTCTAAGCGTAGTAAAGCGAATAAAAGAGAAAAGGGAACGAGGTACGCTATTATTGAAATTCCCAATATTGTCAATCGATTTGTTGAATTGCCCTCAGATGATGATAAAAAATACATCATTATGATCGATGATATTATTCGCCATAATTTGGCGTCTATCTTTAGTATTTTTGATTATAAAGCAGAAAAAGCGTTTATGATTAAAATTACTCGAGATGCTGAATTAGGGGTGGATACAGATCTTCATAAATCGTTTGTAGAAAAGATTTCCAGTGGAGTTAGAGATCGCAAAGAAGGGGAGATCGTACGTTTTGTCTACGATCAAGAAATGGATCAAGACTTGTTGGACTATCTCTTGGAAAATGTTGAAATTGAAATGAATGATAGTATTATCCCAGGAGGACGTTACCACAATCGTCGTGACTATATGAGTTTTCCAACACTTGGTCGATCGGATTTAACCTATCCGAAACAGATACCCGCTGCTGTTGTAGGGCTGGATATGGAAGACAGTATCATCCAACAATTGCAAAAACGCGATTACTTGATTTATACTCCCTATCAATCGTTTTCTTATCTCGTGCGTTTGTTGCGAGAAGCAGCTCTAGATCCACAAGTACTGTCGATTAAAATTACGCTCTACCGTTTGGCTAAAAACTCACAAATTATTAGTTCTCTAATCAATGCGGTAAAGAATGGAAAAAAAGTAATTGCACAAATCGAGTTACAAGCGCGTTTTGACGAAGCAAGTAATATTTACTATTCAGAATTAATGCAATCAGAAGGTGTACAGTTGATCTTTGGTGTAAGAGGATTAAAAGTACACAGTAAGATTTGTGTGATTGAGCGATTGGAAAATAAAAAGATTAAACGCTACGGATTTGTTTCAACAGGAAACTTCAATGAAAGTTCAGCAAAAATATACACCGATGTGACCTTATTAACCGCTCATAATCAAATTATGAAAGAGGTTTCTAAAGTTTTCGAATTCTTGCAAGTGAACTATCGCGTACACAAGTACAAAGACCTTTTAGTTTCTCCACATTATACGCGATCAGGATTTAATAAATTAATTGATCGCGAAATACGCAATGCTAAAAATGGATTGCCAGCGTCAATTCGACTAAAAATGAACAGTCTATCTGATTTGAGAATGGTGGATCGCCTGTATGAAGCGAGTAATGTAGGAGTGAAAGTACAGCTGATCATTCGCGGTATTTGTTGCTTAGTTCCCGGAATCCCCGGAATGAGCGAGAATATCGAAGCAATTAGTGTAGTAGATCGCTTCTTAGAACACTCGCGCATTTATATTTTTGGAAACAATAACAATCCAGAAGTGTATATTTCCTCTGCCGATTTTATGACGCGTAACTTAGATGAACGCGTAGAAGTAACCTGTCCAATTTACGATGATAACATCAAGCAAGAATTGATAGAGACCTTCGAGATCGGGTGGAAGGGCAATATCAAAACGCGTATTCAGTCAGGAGATCTTTCCAATAAATACAGAAAAAGAGAAGGGGAGGCGGATTTTCAATCACAAAAGGAGATGTACCGTTATTACAAGAACAAACTTAAAGGATAATACATGCTAAAAATAAAGAAATATGCAGCCATCGATATCGGATCCAATGCCATGCGCTTGTTGATTATGAATATTGTGGAAGCCAAAGGGAAAGATCCTGTTTTCAATAAGAGTTCGTTAATTCGCGTTCCCATTCGTTTGGGGCAAGATGTCTTTACACAAGGCGAAATCAGCATCGAATCCAAACAACGCATGATTGAGGCGATGCAAGCTTTTTATTTGTTGATGCGCGTCAATAAGGTAGATCGCTTTATGGCCTGTGCAACAAGTGCCATGCGGGAAGCAGAAAATGGACAGGAAGTAGCAGAAGCTGTTTTAGCCGCATCAAAAATAAAAATTAACATCATTGATGGAGAGAAAGAAGCGATGATTATTGCCTCAACGGATTTAAAAAACTTCATCAACCAAACGAAGAATGTCATGTTCGTAGATGTAGGTGGGGGAAGTTCAGAGTTTACCATTTTTAAAGAAGGGGAGCCCATAGCCTCTAAATCTTTCCGCAACGGAACCGTGCGTTTGTTGAATGATATGGTTTCTAAAAGCGTTTGGAATGATATACAAAGCTGGGTCAAAGAAGAAACCAAACACCTGAATGATTTGATTGTTATTGGATCAGGAGGAAATATCAATAAGGCTTTCAAGATGTCTGGAAAAAGTCAGGATAAACCTTTGACTTATAGTTATTTGAATCAGCAATTAACCCGTTTGTCAGAGATGACGTACGATGAGCGCATTGCCATTTTAGGGTTAAATCCCGATCGAGCCGATGTAATTATTCCTGCGTTGCGCATTTATACCTTTGCGATGAAATCCAGTGGAGCCAAACAAATTTACGTCCCTAAAATAGGGGTATCCGATGGAATTGTCAAAGCGATTTACTTCGGTAAAATTCCGTTGGAATACCAAACTATTGTTTATTAGTTGATAGTTGATTTATTTGAAGAACAATAATCAACAAATATTTAACAACGAACAATCATCAAAATTTTTCAATCGCACCCAATCCAAACAAGGCAAAATCATATTTTACAGGATCAATAGGATCCAGTTCACGCAAAGCGGTGTCTAACTCTAAAAGGGCTTTCGCATCGTTTTGTGTGCGTTTTAGTATTCCTAATTTACGTGCCATATTTCCTGAATGTACATCAAGTGGGCAAGAAAGCTCACTTGGAGATACGCCTTTCCAGATACCAAAATCTACACCAGCATTATCATTGCGGACCATCCATCTTAGGTACATGTTAATCCTTTTTGCAGCCGAACCTTTTAACGGATCAGAAATGTGTTTTTGTGTACGTGCTTGATGTTGAATCTCAAAAAACAGCGTTTTAAATTTAGAGATGCGTGCTTGTAGTGGCAGATCGGAAGTACTAAACACCTCTTCTAATCCACCATGATGGCGATAAATATGTTGTAACGCTTGGATAAAAGTAGCGAAGTCAATACTGTTAAAGGTACGGTGAACAAAACCATCCAAAGCCTCTAAGTGGTCTTCGTTGTGATTCATTACGAAATCATAGGGGGAATTTCCCATGAGATCCATCATTTTATGCGCATTCTTGATAATCATCTTGCGATTACCCCATGCAATAGTAGCACTTAGAAAACCTGCAATTTCAATATCTTCTTTTTGGGTGTATAAATGAGGAATTTGTACTGGGTCATCCACGATAAAAGAAGGATTGTTGTACAGGACTACTTTCTCGTCTAAAAATTCTTTGAGTTCTGTTTGATTCATCTAACAAAGCTAGGAAATTATTATGAGGAACAGCAAGAATTGCTCCGCTGAATCGGCGGGCATTTTATATTTCCATAGTTATAAAATACACAACAATTACCTGCTAAGGGTTTTAAGAGGGGCTGACACGATTTACACACATAGAAGAATTGAAAAGCAGTCACTGGCATTTCTTCTCGTTCTTGGTGTTGACAATTTGGACAAGTTAGCGTCGAAAATAGAATAGGATTCGCGAATGCGTTACTGCGAAGTAATCAAACCATCCGTCATGATCAACTTGCGATCAGCCATATCCGCTAATTCTTCGTTATGCGTAACAATCACAAACGTTTGGTTGAATTCATCTCTCAGTTGAAAAAAGAGGTTGTGTAGGTTTTCTGCTGTTTTGGTATCTAAGTTACCAGAGGGTTCATCTGCAAAGATCACTTTGGGCTTATTGATTAAGGCTCGAGCAACAGCAACGCGTTGTTGTTCTCCTCCAGAAAGTTCAGAAGGGTAGTGATCCATACGATGAGAAACCCCCAAATAGTCTAGAAGCCTTTTGGCTTCTTGTTCGGTTTCTCTTTTGTCTTTTCCTGCAATATAGGCAGGAATGCAAACATTTTCTAAGGCGTTAAACTCAGGAAGTAATTGATGAAATTGAAAGATGAATCCCAAATTTAGATTTCTAAATTTAGAGATTTCTTTGTCATTGAGCTTGAGAACATCTGTATCGTTAATGATTAACGAACTGTTGGGTTGAATCGTCGGTTTGTCTAATGTCCCTAAGATTTGAAGAAGGGTTGTCTTTCCCGCACCCGATGCTCCCACAATAGAAATGATTTCTCGTTCCTTAATGTGCAGATCAACACCTTTTAAAACCTCTAATTGGTCATAAGATTTTCTAATATTCGTCGCTCGTATCATACCTTTGTTTTTGGATCGATTACAAAATAACAATGTTTTGAATCAATTAAAAATTAAAAATAGAAAAATATTTCAAATGATTATTGACTTCCGTCGATTATTGATAACTTAGACTGAATTAAAAGGCAGTAAAAAAAAGTAGAAGATACATGAAAAAAGCAATACTTGGAGGCGGGTGTTTCTGGTGTACAGAAGCAGTATTTAAGCGTTTAAAAGGAGTGGTAGAGGTATTACCAGGGTATATTGGAGGTAAAAATGCCAATCCGACGTATGAACAGGTTTGTACAGGTGAAACAGGACATGCAGAAGCAGTTGAGATTACCTACAACGAGCATGAAGTGAGCTATACCGAACTGTTGGAGATCTTTTTTGCAACACACAATCCAACAACCTTGAATAGACAAGGAGAAGACGTAGGTACGCAATATAGAAGTGAGATTTTTTATTTGGATGAAGCACAAAAGCAAGCAGCAAAGGAGTATATAGGAATTTTAAGCGATGAAAAAGTATTCGACCAACCCATTGTTACACAGCTAAGTCCAGCTTCAACTTTTTACGTAGCAGAAGACTATCACAAAAATTACTTTGAGCGCAAGGGAACAGAAAATCCGTATTGCCAAATGGTAGTTAAACCCAAGGTAGAGAAATTTAAAATGAACTATGCTTCAAAATTGAAAGAATAAGCACGATGACACCACAAGAACAGCTAGAGGTAAAACAAATAAAGAGCAGGCAACTTATTACTGGACTATTTCTTGATTTAATAGGAATGGCTAGCTATTTATTGCCATTTCTAGGAGAATTTAGTGATGTAGTTTGGGCGCCTATTTCCGCTTTTATTCTCGCAAAAATGTATCCTGGTAAAGTAGGAAAGGTAGGAGCAATTGTCAACTTTATTGAAGAGATTTCCCCCGGATTAGATATCATCCCCACGTTTACTTTAACTTGGGTTTATACCTATTATTTTCAGAAGAAAAGTTCCTAATAAAAATTGTTTTTTATTTTGTTAAAATCGTAAATTTTTCTTAACTTTAAAGTGCATCTTGCGAGTTGATAGGATGTGAAAAAGGATTGATTAACTATAAACCACATTTTTTATGAGAAACTTATTTGTGATTATTTGTAGCGTTTTTCTATTTGTTAGCTGTAAAGAAACAAAAAACAGTAGAGCGTTGGGGGATGAGAATGCAGGGAAGACTTTGATAGGATGGTACTATTATAATTTAGGCGAAGAAAAGTATGATGATTTGAAACAATATCTAGATGAAGATTTCTTTAAAACAACTACAGAAGCTGATTTTTTTGCTAAATTGAAACAAAGAGAAGCTGAATTAGGACATATCGTAAAAGCTGTTTTTAAAGAAGGAGACCTAACAGAAGAAAATAAAAAAGAAAAAACCAAAGAGTTTGAGTTTGAATATGATGTTCAATACGAAAAAAGTGGTGCAGTTGAAACCTTTCATTTGATTAAAAGAGGAGATGAGTTTAAAATTGCCAAAATAGATTTCTAAACTTGTTATCCTTTATCGGATAAAAAAAAGAGAGAAGTGCTACCGTACTTCTCTCTTTTTTTAGTTAGCTGTTATCGGTTATGAGTTATCGGCTTAATCCTCTTTTGATTGAAAATCTTCACAACCAACCACAACCAAGGCGCAACCACCATCACAAAAAAACAGTACATTTGTTTCATAAAGAAGCAGTAAAATAAAAGTATGGAGTATTTATACCTATTTATTATTGTTCTCCTATTAATCATCATAGGCATCTTGTTGTACTTTTTGTTCAACTATAACAAGCAACGTGTTGTTTTTGAAAAAGAGAAGGAGTTGTTTGATACCAAGTTGAGATACTTACAGTTAGAGAATCTCGAATCTCGATTAGATCCCCATTTGTTTAAGAATATATTAAACTCGATTCAATCTCATGCCTATCAAACGTATTATGCTTTAGATAAGATGGCTGGGGTATTAGATTATATTCTCTATGATAGCCAACGCAAACTAGTGACGTTAAAAGAAGAACACGAATTTGCCATGCGTTTAATCGATATCAATAAAATCAAGCTCAATCCGTTATTCCGTTTAGATGTTCGATCCAATATAGGAGAAGTAGAGGCTTTGTATGCAGAAGATCTAGTAGCGCCTTTAATTTGTGTAGAGTTAATAGAAAATGCCTTTAAACACGCAGATTTGACGGGAAATGACGCCTTTATTACGATTTTGTTTAAATTGAAAAAAGGACAGTTTGATTTGGTTGTTTCCAATAAGAAATCATCTAAAGCTTCGCTGAGAAAAGAAAAAGGCGGCTATGGGTTATCCGCATTGAGAGAGCGTTTGCACTTGATCTACGGCCCTTACTATAAATTGGAAAAATCTGAAGATGAGCAAGTCCATTCCATGCATTTAAAAATAAACTTATATGATTTCAAAGCTAAAATGTATACTCTTAGATGATGAATTACTGGGGTTGAAATATTTAAAAATGCTTTGTGAGCAAATTCCAGAAATAGAAGTCGTTCAAGTATTTGATGATCCAACTACTTTTTTAGAGGTAGCTACAACATTAGATTTTGAAGTGGCAATACTTGATATCAATATGCCAGGAATAGATGGACTTAGTGTAGCTCAGCTCTTAACAAATAAAGGAGTGATCTTTGTAACCGCCTATAAAGAATATGCCTTAGAGGCATTTGAAGTTGATGCCATCGATTATATTGCTAAACCCATTAAGAAGGAACGTTTGCAACGTGCCATTCAAAAAGCCATGCGCCAGTTAAAGCCACTGGAACAAAACACCTCTCTGACGATAAATTCAAATAAAGGGAAGGCAATTATACAATTTGACGATATTCTCTATATTAAAACCTGTGAAAATGACGGTAGAGATAAAGAAATTTATTTAGAAGGAGAACAACAATTAATCGCAAAAAACGTCGCTTTAGATAAGTTAGTTGAAGCCCTTCCTGCATCTAAATTTTGTAGAATCAACAAAAGAGAAATTATCGCCTTAAAAATAGTGCGATTTTTTGGGCATGATTTAATCACAACACAGCTGAGTACAGCGAATGGAAAGCCCCTCGAACTTACACTAGGGGTAACGTTTAAAACCGATTTTTTAGATAAGATATAACTTTCATTACAGGATATTGGTTCTTCATTACAAGAAAGCTTGTTTTGAACTCAGTAAGAAGCTTTGCGATGTTTATAATTTAGACTTTTGTCTTTGAAATAGAAAATCGTAAATATCATGTCAAAATATAGGAATTCTCTTCTTTATGTGTCCATTATTGGAGGGTGTACAGCTTTAATTTATTGGGTAGTTACACAAGGTTCAAAGTTAGAAGTAAACACCAAAGCCATTGTATCTGATAATACGGCTTGGGAAAACTTTCTAGAGACCTTAATACACAATTTAAAAAGTCCTCTAGCTTTGCTATTAGCACAAATCGTGACCATTGTTTTGGTAGCCCGAGTATTTGGGTGGATTTGCAAGAAAATCGGACAACCTTCGGTAATTGGAGAAATTATTGCCGGTATCGCTTTAGGTCCTTCTTTAGTGGGAACGTATTTTCCAGTGTTTTCCGAAGTGATGTTTCCTACTCAATCTTTGGGCAATCTTAGCTTCTTAAGCCAAATAGGTTTAATCCTCTTTATGTTCGTCATTGGAATGGAATTAGACCTCAAAATACTCAAAAACAAAGCGCATGATGCCGTTTTAATTAGCCATGCGAGTATTGTGATTCCCTTTGCATTGGGAATGGCATTAGCGTATTATATCTTTGAATCTTTTGCACCTGCTGGTGTAGACTTTTTGTCTTTTGGATTGTTCTTGGGAATTTCAATGAGTATTACCGCCTTTCCAGTTTTGGCGCGGATTGTACAAGAAAGAGGACTCCAAAAAACCAGAATTGGAACGATTGTAATTACCTGTGCAGCAGCTGATGATATTACAGCTTGGTGTTTATTAGCCGCTGTAATTGCTATTGTACAAGCAGGTAGTTTTGTCAGTTCTCTTTATATCATCGCGCTAGCTTTTCTTTATGTCATTGTGATGTTGAAACTCGTGCGTCCTTTCTTGGCTCGTATTGCTAAGTATCAAGGGAGTAGCAAATTACTAAGCAAAGGAACAGTAGCAATTTTCTTGTTAATTTTAATTATCTCAGCATATTGTACAGAGGTAATCGGAATTCACGCCTTGTTTGGAGCGTTTATGGCAGGGGCTATTATGCCTGATAACATGAAGTTTAGAACTATTTTTATTGAAAAAGTAGAAGATGTTGCCGTTGTGTTGTTCTTACCTTTGTTCTTTGTATATACTGGATTGCGTACAGAAATAGGGTTGTTAAACGAACCGTATTTGTGGAAGATAACAGGACTAATTATTTTAGTTGCGACTGTTGGAAAATTTGTAGGTAGTGCAATAACAGCAAAATTTGTGGGTATTAATTGGCGGGATAGTCTAACGATTGGTGCTTTAATGAATACCCGTGGATTGATGGAGTTGATCGTGTTGAATATTGGTTTTGATCTAGGGGTTATGACCGGTGAAGTATTTGCCATGATGGTTATTATGGCTTTAGCGACTACCTTCATGACCGGACCTCTTTTGGATTTAATAGCCAAGATTTTTGGTCCCTTAGGTGATGAGCCGCAACACAAAGGTGTAGTCATCGGAAAATATCAAGTCTTTCTTTTCTTTGAAAATAAATTGAGTCTAGCTCCCTTGATGCGATTGGCACATGCATTTACAGGAAAATCAACCGTTGATACTCGCATTACAGCTATGCATATGATTGACAGTGAAGAGTTGAATTCCTTCCATACACAAGATTACGAGGAAGAAATATTTGAAGCCGTACAAGAGCAAGCAACAGAAATGGACCAAGAAGTGCAAACGTATTACAAAGTTTCAAACGATATTGAAAGTGATGTGGTCGGCATGGTCCATCAAGAAACCTGTGATTTGCTTCTTATTGAAATGGGATACTCGATCTATCGCGGTTCCGTTTTAGGAAATATCCTGGGATTTACCACGCGAATCATCAACCCAGACGTACTGTTGAATAAAGTAACTGGTAGAGAAAAACTGTTTGAAAATTCTTGGTTTAATGCACGTACACAACAAATTATGAATCGTACGAAAGTGCCACTGGGCATTTTGATTAACAAAGATTTTAAAAAATTAGAACACGTATTCTTGCCTATTTTTAGTAAAGGAGATTTGAAATTACTGCCCTATGCGCAAAAAATGATCCGAAATAACGAAGTACAAGTATCTATTTTAGATGCGACAGGAGAATTAGAGAATCACACGGAATTTAAAGAAAATATCAGGCTTATTGAGCAATATAAGCCCAATCATATTCGCCTCATTAGCAATAAGGTCGTATCAAAAGAATTCATCGAAGAATTTGATTTGATGCTGATAAGCTTAGACAGTTGGAAGAAGTTGGTTGAAACGAGAAGTATCTGGTTAAATCACGCGCCTTCTATGCTATTGATGCAATCCCTATAACTATTTAGTTATGTTGTTTTATATTAATTTGCAGCAACCTCAAGCCAATGGCTTGAGGTTTATTTTTTAGTAGAATCATACGCTTGCGTTCCGGCTAAACTCGCACCATCGTTTTTATTGAGTTTCATGAATACGGTACTAGATAAGATTGTTAAGACACCCATGACTAAAAACGTATAGTTAAAAACGGCCGTTGGATGATCCACAGTGTCAATATTACTATTTCGAAAGAGTTGTAAAAACATAGCTGATATAGAAATTCCCAAGCTAATTGCCAATTGTTGCGTAACTGAGAGTAAGCTATTGGCGTCACTAGAGGTGTTGTTGTCTAAATCTGCTAAGGAAATCGTATTCATAGAGGTGAACTGAACGGCATTAAAAGCACCATTGCAAACCATCAATAGAATAATAACGTAAAAAGGGGTATCGTGGTTGACAAAGAAAAAGAGACTAATTAAAATACCCGTTGCAATAGTATTGAATACCAATGTTTTTTTATAGCCAAAACGCTTGACAATCGGAACGACAAAATTTCTAGAAATCAAGTTCGATAGCGCTTGAGGAATCATCATTAGGCCGGCGTAAAAAGCAGAATAACCAAATCCGATTTGCAACAAAAGGGGGATCATTAGCGGCATTCCACCAATGCCAAAACGAGTGACTAAATTGCCAATTAAACCAATATTGAGCGTTTTTATTTTGAATAGCTCTAGTTTAATCAACGGATGTGTACTGCGTTTAGCATACCCAATATAGGCAATGATGAGTAAGACTGCTACAACAAATAGACCGACCAATTGAGTCGCCGATAAAGCAGGAGAATTCCATCGCTCAATCACTAACGTCAGCATAGTCAATCCACCACTGAATAATATCCATCCCATTACATCAAAGCGATCCACTTTGTTGGTGAAATTTGGAATAATAGATCGAGCGAGAAGAATGGCGATAATCCCAACGGGCAAGTTGATTAAGAAAATCCAATGCCAAGATAATTTTTCCACTAAAAAACCACCAGCCGTTGGACCTAACATAGGGCCAATTAAAGCAGGAATAGTAAT
This sequence comes from Myroides sp. C6-3, assembly GCF_050522425.1. NCBI lineage: Bacteria > Pseudomonadati > Bacteroidota > Flavobacteriia > Flavobacteriales > Flavobacteriaceae > Myroides > Myroides sp. C6-3. Next base: position 41,126 of record NZ_JBMVQP010000015.1, read on the forward strand.
GAAATTTATAATTTTGAGTAATTGATCCTTAGGATATGCATAAAGCAAAGTAAGACGTGCGACGGGAACCATCATAGAACCGCCAATGGCCTGAAAAATACGCGCAAAAATCAGTTCATTTAATGTATTGGACAACGCGCAAAACAAAGATCCTAAAGTAAATAAGGCAACAGCAAGAATAAAAATACGCTTTGTTCCGAAGCGATCCGCCAACCAGCCACTTAACGGAATTAACAGTGCTACAGTAAGCGTATAGGACACTATAATACTCTGCATTTCTAAAGGAGATTCTCCCAAACTAGCCGCAATAGAAGGGAGTCCTGTGTTTAGGATTGTACCATCCAAGGCTTGCATAAAAATGGCCAGTGCACCGAGATAAGGGAGATATTTTTGGACTTTGGGGTCTTGTATTATTCCTGCTTCCATTTAAAGATACATTTCTTTTTTATCGATTGAAGTTACTATTTTACATTTAGCTTGGCAATATATTTAGCGTAGAATTATAAAAGTAAGGCAAAATGTCGAGGAAAAAACACTTGAATTAGCCCAATAAAAACACCAAAAAAAGTCGGCCAAGCAAGGAATTGACCTCTATTGTTCAATCCAGTTGGCTATCATTTGCCTACCCTTTTGAGTGATGTACGATTCCGGATGGAACTGAATTCCCCTAACGTTTTTAGTTTGATGCCTAAAAGCCATAATAATCTGATCACTACTTACGGCCGTAACAGTTAAGGTTGAAGGAAAATGATCCTGAGCTAAGGCCCAGGAATGATATAACCCAACAACAGTATGGTTCTCTATATTGTTGAATAGAAGATCGGGGGAGAGTAACTCTAGAGGTCTTGCTTGTCCGTGAAAAACGTGTTGTACATTGTAAAGGTTAGCGCCATAATATTCACCAATGGCTTGATGACCTAAACAAACACCCAAGATAGGTTTAGTGTGTTCATAACGCGCCAGAATTTCGAATAAGATAGGATACGCACGAGGCACATCAGGTCCTGGGGAGATTACTAGCTGATCATAGCGCTCTAGATCGTCGAGATTGACCTCATCACTGTACTGAACATGCACGTTACAAAGAGGATGTTCATCAAATAACTGATACAAATTATACGTAAATGAATCGCGATTGTCGATAATTAGTATTTCCTTCTTTTGGCTCATAAACAATTTGTATTTTTGACTTTCAATAGACGTGTGAATATGGGGATCAAAGATACAATTATCTCAAAGATGAATAAATTGGGAAAGGAAAGAAAACCTTTTTTATTTTTTATTGACTATAAAGGTGAAAAAGGTGACGTTATCCCTTTGGATACTTTAGATAAAGAAGAAGTTTGCTATCATTTCAATACAAAGACCAATCGAGAGAACCTTAAAGAAGGAGGGGTAGTGCCCCAATTAAAAGCATATCCCCTTGATTATGAGTCGTACAAGCAAAAGTTTGATCACGTCCTAGATCAAATACAAAAGGGCAATACCTATTTAATTAACCTTACCGTATCCACACCCATTGCATTAGAAGGAAGCTTAAAAGATGTTTTTTTTGCAAGTAAGGCCAAGTATAAATTGTGGATAAAAGAGCAAATGGTTTGTTTTTCACCAGAGACCTTCGTGCAAATCAAAGACAATCGTATTTATTCCTATCCGATGAAGGGAACTATTGATGCCTCCTTACCACAAGCCGAACAGTTGCTATTACAAGATCCGAAAGAAACAGCCGAACACTATACGATTGTCGATTTAATTCGCAATGATTTAAACCGAGTGGCAAAAAATGTAGGCGTAGATCGCTTTCGCTATTTGGACCAATTGAAAACTTCCAAAGGGGAATTGTTGCAAATGAGCTCTCAAATAAGTGGAGATTTGGAAGAAGATTGGCAAGATACACTCGGAGATTTATTAAATAAGCTAGTACCAGCAGGATCTATAACAGGATCACCCAAAGAAAAAACCGTTGAGATCATTGAAGAAGTCGAAGGCTATGCACGCAAGTATTATACAGGAATTTGCGGAATATTTGATGGAAATACACTAGATAGTGCAGTTATGATTCGATTTATAGAACAAGAGGGAGAACATTTTTTCTACAAGAGTGGAGGAGGAATTACCTTTGCTAGTATTGGTGAAAAAGAGTACGAAGAAATTTTACAGAAGATTTATATTCCCCTATAGATGGCGTAAAAAGCCTAGATTATCCCCTGATCAGCGTTATAATCTAGGCTTTTTAGCATCATGTGCCTAAGTGTTATTTGTTTTAGCTACTTAGGCTTTTAAGACTTCAATAGTAGAAAAAAATTGTTTTAAGCGTTGAATCGTCGGAGGATCTAATACCAAATTATATTTTTTTTCTTCTCTTTTTTGAGACGTATACACAAATAGTAAAGGTCCCAGTTGATTGTATAGACTATTTAACGTTGTCGCCTCCTTATTTTGTGCATAAAGGGCTAGTTGTAGTAAAGTGTCTAAGTGACTCGTATTAGGTAAGTAAGCAAGGTGATGTAGGATGTAAAGTTGTAACTTTACGACAAGGCATTGGTGTAATTGATACGTGCTGATAAACATTTCATTCGTTTGTTGTTGTAAATCATGTTGAATCATTTTATCCGATTTTTCTAAGTTTTTTCTCCAAAGAGCAGGGTAGTCCTGTTCCGAGGTCCAGTATTTTTTCTGCCAGTGAATTTGGGGGTAATAACCACTAGAGTAGAGGCAGTTTTTTGGTTTTAAAATAGGCTTAAAAAACGCTGCAAATAAATCGGCATGTTCTTGAATATATAGCCGAGTATGGGAGAGCATCGTAAAGTGAATTTCAGCGTCTTTTGTGGCAATAGCCCTGCTTATTTCTTGAAACTCCTTTGTGGCTTTTTTAGTGGTTATCACCACGAGATAGCATTGTCGGATTTGCCTTCCTTCTTTACAATACAGCGTCTCGTGAAATTGGTAGATCTCTTCAACCAAGTTTGTTTCAAGTAGAGGCAGTAGCTTCTCTTTGTATTTGAATGAAGGTTTCGTTTTCTTTTTGCTCTTTTGTTTAGAAGTGAGTAGCGTCGTTTCCAGATCGATATCCTCTAAGACATCCAATACAATTTCCAGGAGATTTTGTTGCACTTTTTCTAGGGCATCATTCCACGTATCGTCTTGATCCAAATAATCTAACATATAGTAGGATCGATTCTTGCCTTTTACAAAAAGTGTTTTCATCTGAGGAAGAATACGCTCCAATAAAAGCAGTCGATCCGTAAACGAATCACACGTATTTTTAACTCCTAAAAGAAGAAGTTCTAGCACCTCAAAGCTATAGGCTAAAGACTTCATATACGCCAAATTACTACCGCTAATTTTGGAAGCAACAAAATCGTGACAATATCCAGCAAGTAGCGCATGTTTATCCAAATACTGCGTTTTAAATTCCTTTATAGGCTTATACAGTCGCGGTTGCAAAGAGAAATCTCTTTGCTGATAAATGAGGCGGTCTTTCGTTAAGCTAGTTTTAAAAAGCGTATTGCCTATTTGATCGTGGAAGGACATATCCTTTGCATCGAGTACGATTATAAGCACCTGATGCTTAGAAAAAAGGGAGGTAGAATAGCTCGTCGAAAATATACGCTCGAGTTCAAGTTTGTTTGATGTGTACATCCATAAAACGCGAAATTGTTGAGACCCCCAAACAGGACCATACCAAAGGGTATAAATGAGATTTTCCTCTATACATCGATTTACTTTTTGCAATAAATCGGAAGAAAAGTCAAGTTGAGATGGGAAAGATAAATTTGACTTCATAAGAACTGAATTTTAAATATTTGATTATTGTATTATTTATAAGTAATATTTGTAATTGTTGTTTAATTATCATTATTGTGTGTTATTTGTTGCTGTATTTTATTTATTTTTGTCTTTTAGGTAGAAAACAAATATACGAACGAAGTTTTAGATTTTCCAAAATTATTACCTATACTGTTCGTGTATTTTTCATAAATTCTTTATATATATGGATAAAATTCAACGTGTCAATGAAGCAGTTAAATGGGTGGTCTTCGAAGGGCTAGCTAAAAATCACACAGACTTAGCTCAAAAATTAGGGTACAAGAAGTCCTCTTTTTCTCAGATTATTAATGGACGTGTCAATCTCAGCAATAGTTTTGTCAATCGACTTGTTACGTTTGCGCCAATTTTAAATAGAAAATGGTTGCTTACTGGAGAGGGAAGTTTGTTTTTATCACAGCCCAAAATTGTGCAAGAAGATGTAATCAAAGGACAAATGAAAGGGATTAATTTGTTGATGGACAATGAAGCGACCTACTTGACAAAAAGTGATATACCTGAGATTCTTTATAATAAGAGAGGAAATACCTTTACGTTTTATCCAGGCGGAAAGATGTATATTGAGGTTTTTAAGGTTCCATTTGCTAAACACGCAACCTATAGTAAACACTATTTAGAAGTAGAAGAGTTAAAAAAGTACTTTGACAGCGTTGAGTTTTCTGTTGATTACTTTGAATTAGGATATTATCAAGCCTTTGAAGTCATTGGAGAAACAATGAATGCAGGAAATATAGAAGATACTCCTAACGGTGCAGAGGTATTAACTAGAGAGGTGAATAGAGATTTGTGGGGAGAGGGATTTAAGCGAACCAAGTATGGTTTTATTTTGGTGACCAAAGATCATATTCTACACAAGGATATTATTCAATACGACTCTAAGACGCAAAAGGTCCAATTGTCAAGTCGCAATGCTAATTATTCCATTATGGAATATGATTTAAAAGATGTTCTTCAAATCTTCCATGTGATCAAACGCTTTTTTTAAAAGAGTAAACTTATGATGCAAAACATGAACGCAGTTCGTGTTTTGTACTTATAGGGAGACATGGAATAGGGATTGTTAAAGTAATTTGTTGACAATAGCGAAGCGAATAGCTTCCGCTATAGTATGTACTTGGAGTTTCTCCAAAATCTTTTTCCGGTGGAATTTAATTGTATCGCATGTTAAATAGAGACAAGAAGCTATCTCTTGTATCTGATACCCTCTGATGGAGTATTGTAAAATTTCCAATTCTCTAAGGGAAAGTTTAGGTTTGATTTCGGGTTTCCATGTGTTGTGCTTTAAATTATACGTCCATGTAGATGCGCTGTTTCGCTTAAAGATCTTACTATTTGCTATGTGATGCGCGGTAGAAAGAGAGACAATACAAATAGATTTCCACAATTCTCCGGTTTTTGTTAAACAAAGTGGAGTTAGCTCGTGGTGAATTAAAAAGACGGGAATTCGCCTGTGTTTAAGGTGGAAATCACAGGCTAATGTATACTGTATTCGTTCTTCAATGGGAATAGCTTGCAAAAAATTAAATCCCGCTTTCATTATTTTAATTAATGTATTCTGATCACTGTCTGGGATGCATTGCGTATAAAAATCAAATCCCATTTTTTGTACTTCCTGAGCGGAATATCCACAAAGAAAAAGTGGATTATCCGATACATAATCAAATACTTTCTTTTGATGATCAATGATGTAAATGCTTTTATATGTCATTCTAGCTAAGGCTTGTACAGCTTCTTGATAGTTAGGAGAGCTTGTTTCCATTTCTTCCTGTTGTCCATTTCTTTTTTTTCTTTTTTCCATAATCGGTATAGAGGTTTTACTTTAAAAATAATAGAAAATAATAGATGTAAATCAAAGATATTTCTTAGCTGTATGTAATAAGTGTTGAATGTTTGAATAGTGTTAGGAATAGGGGCATGTGCCTACACCGACTCTTAATTGTATGAGAGGTTTAATCTTTCAACTACTCCTAAGAGTAGGGACTATTTATACTCCCTAAAGAGCGGTTTTGACATGTGATACAAAAAACTACCCCTGAGTGTAGCAACTAATAAAAACAAATCACATAATTTAGATAAAATAAATCACAATATAATGATAGTCAACTCGTTGTGTTTGATTTTTATATATTGATTTAAAAAATAGTTCTATTATGTATAAAATACCCCTTCATTCTTTTTTTATACTATTGCTCTTAGGAGGTGCGAGTTATAGTCAATCTTTTCGTTTAGAAGGACAGGTCGTCAATACAAAAAATCACCCTGTTGAATTTGTGGATGTTTACCTCGTGAATGCCACTGATTCTAACCCGCCTCATACTTATACGGATAGTTTAGGCAATTTTACGTTATCTGCTGTAAGTGGAAACTATACGTTGACACTCGCAGAATTTGGCAAAGAAAAATACAGTCAAGCTATCACGTTAACTCAAGATATCAACTTAGGTCAACTCACAGTTGATGAAGGAGTCGTATTAGATAGTATCACCATTACAGCAAAGAATAAACTCATCGAACGCAAAGTAGATCGCTTGGTTTTTCACGTGGAGAATTCGGTTGCTGCTAGTGGTGGAGATGCTTTAGATGCACTGAAAGCAACGCCTAGTGTTCGAGTTAAAAATGATAAGGTTGACGTAGCAGGTAAGTCCAATCTCTCAATCTTGGTTGATGATAAAATTATCCTATTATCAGGAGATGAATTAATTCAATATTTAAAGGGAATAGCTAGTGCCAATATAGAGCGTATTGAGGTAATGACAACTCCACCTTCAAAGTACAGTGCTGAAGGAGATGGCGGAATGATTAATATTAAATTAAAAAAATCAACACAGAACAGCTGGAGCAATACCAGTAGAATTGCTTATACACAGGCAACTTACCCATCGACTTCTTTTGGTAATACCTTCAATTATCAAAAAGATAAGGTAAGCCTATTAATAGACGCGTCACTGAGGCAAAACAAAACTATTTACACCAATGAAATTCATTACTACTATCCTCAAGAACATTGGAAAAGTGATTTATATGATCAGATGAAAAATTTAGGTTTTTCTAGTATGTTTAACCTTGGTTACGCTATTAATGATAAGCGTAAGATTAGTTTTCAATACATAGGGAGTAAGGCTACACCAAAGACGGAGGAAGATGGGGTAACAGCGATTTACAAGAAAGAAGATCAACGTTTATCTAGGGACTTATCTTCCAAAAGTAATGCAGAGAACAATAATTACAATCATGCTTTTACAGTAGCATTGGAGACGAAATTAGATACGCTAGGTAAGAAGTATACAATAGATGTGGATTATTTCCTCTATTCCTCAGCTAAAAAGAATAAACAAACCACTGAAATGATTCAGGCTTCGGATCCCTTCCATGCTACTACAATAGTAAATAATAGCAATACGCAACATATTGATAATTTGTCGAGTCAGATTGATTTTGAATTTCCTTATGCTTGGACAACATTGGAATTTGGCGGAAAAATAAGCTTCACTAAAATCAACAGTGATATTGATATTGAGACAGTAGAAGAACTAAAACCAGTAAATCAGCAAGAGGATTATTTTATTTATCGAGAAAATACGCAGGCACTCTATTTTTCAGGTGCTAAATCATGGGGAGAAAAATGGCAGATAAAAGCCGGTTTACGCGCTGAATCTACCCAAAATGAAGGGAGTTCTTTTAGCGTGAATCAAACCAACAAGAAAAAGTATATGGAGTTGTTTCCTACTTTATATGTTGCTTATAAATTAAATGACAATCACGATATCTCCTTTCGCTATGGTAAGCGGATACAACGCCCTTCTTATGCGAATTTGAATCCAGCCCGATGGTATTTAAGTTCAACATCCTACGAAGAAGGTAATCCTTTTTTACAGCCTTCTTTTACTACAACTTTAGAACTCTCTCACTCCTTCAAAAATAGATTGAATACGACGGTATCTCTTAGTCAAGTGAAGGACGGATTTGGACAGCTGACGACGCATAATGAAGAACACAATTTTCAAAAATTTACGCAGTCAAATTATTATTCCACGCATAGTATTAATTACAATATGTATGCAAGTATTGATATTCTTTCTTGGTGGACCAATACATTTGAATTCAATACATTTTATGCGGAATCCAAAACAAATACGATTTATTTAAAACCCAAATATTCTGGCTGGGGCGCTTATTTTATCGCTACGACTACCTTGACCTTTAATAAAGCAAAGACAGTGATAGCTGAAATTAGTTATGAACAAGATTTTGATTCCTACTATGTTGGAAATAAGGCAGGTCCAAATTCCAATGTAACCGCAGGAATAAAGTTTTTACTAGTAGATAAGAAATTGCAGTGTTCATTGAACGCTAATAATATCTTCGGATCGGATCGAATGTTACTTTCTAATACAACTCAAAATGTATTTCAAACGTTCAAACAATACTATGATACACAATATGTTCGATTCTCTCTGTCTTATTCCTTTGGGAATAAAAATATTTCAGTAAAACAACAAAATACGAGTAATGAAGAGGAAAAGGGTAGGGTGTATTAACTGAATAAGCGGTTGTGGGTTAGTTGTTCTTTAAGACGCTGACGCTGTTATAGGAGATGTCATGGTTGTTACTAATTTGTTATAATTCTTAAAAGAATATAGATTAAAAATAGCTGTTCTAAATAAATGAAAAGGAACAAAAACATTTATATATAAATAAAGGAGATGCCTAAAGCCTATTCAAGTTTAGGTAAATTAAAAATTTATCAAAAATGAAAAATGAAAAATTAAGAGTCTTTCTTAAAGACATCGACAAGAAATCAGATTTAAAAGATTCAGAAATTATTAAGTTGAGAGGGGGAAATCAAGCTTTGAAGAAAAAAGAATCTGATTGTTCAGGATTTGCATGTGGAGTTTATCATGTGCTCGAACCAAATAAATAAACTAATTAGGTCTTATTGAACTATTTAATAGTTCAATAAGACTATTTATAAGTAGGGAAAAACATTAAAAAGTAGTAGAGAAATTAAAAAAAATGAAAAATGTTTAAACTGTCTCAATATATAGCAAAAACTGAATTAGAAAATGGGTTTACGTTGGTGTATTCTACAAGAACATCACAATTACTGAGGATAAAATCTTTAATTTTTGGTTTAATAGAAAAGCATGAGTTAGAAAATATTAATAGTTCTTCTTTACTAGAACTTTTTAGTAATGAGATTCTTGTTCCTGAAAAAGAAAATGAATTTGAAACGATAATTAATTCTTTTGTTGCAGCTATGGAAACAAGTTCAGACGTGTTTAGCTATACAATTCAACCTTCAGCCAATTGTCAACTTGGATGTGAATATTGCGGACAAGTTCATGAGAAGATTAACCTAACAAATGATCAATCAAACCAAATTTTTGAATATTTGAAAAATCAGATAGATAAGTACAATTATAAAAGAGTAGAAATCACTTGGTATGGAGCTGAACCCTTGTTGGGACTTAATGGTATGCGATATTTAAGTCAAAAATTAATTAACTATACAGAATTGAGAGACATACAATATACGGCATCTATTATTACAAATGGTTTAGCAATGAAAGAGTCGGTTTTTATGGAACTTACTAAAATGGGGATAACCCAATTTCAAATAACATTAGATGGTACTGAATCATTACATGATGGTAGTAGGTTTATGAAAAGTAAAAAGGGAAAGACCTATGACCAAATTTTGACTAATATTAAAAACGCAGTGAACAGCGCTAATTACGATGAATATAGATGTAATATATTAATCAGATGTAATGTTAGTAAAAAAAATTACTTAGACATTAATAATCTTATCGATAGTATCTATAGATTAGGATTACAAGAGAAGATAAGCATGCAGTTTGAACCGATTCATGATTGGGGGAAAAATGAAGCTCATCAGGAATTTGGTCTTTCATCTGAAGCCTTTGGTGAAATCGAAATTGATTATTTAATTAAATTAAGACAGTTAGGGTTCAAGAGAAATCTCCCTTTATTACCACAAAGAAAATTTTCTACTTGTATGATAACAGATAAAAATTCGGAAATAATTGACACTAAAGGTAGAATAGCCTATTGCTGGGAAGTACCTTATACTCCAAAGTTTGATTATGTGGATAGTCCTTTTATCATAGGTCATATAAATAGTGAATTTAGTAAGAAAAATAGACAGAAACTTCCTCTAGGTAATTGGTATGAAGATATTAAAAATAGTAGATATAATACTTGGTGTAAGAACTGTAATTTTCTTCCAGTCTGTGGAGGTAGTTGTCCAATAAATTGGTATAAAGGAAATCCAGCATGCCCTTCTTTTAAGTACAATATTGAGGATAGACTCTCTCTTCAATATCTTGACGATATCATGTATAATTTTACAAATGATTGATGATGGATAACACCGCTTTTTTATTAGAAAAATATTTACAAAAAAATGAACCTTTGAAAAACATTGAAAGAGGTTTTATTTTTTTAGAAATACTGGATTTTATTAATTCTCTAATTCCAAGTAAAAAAAGAGTATTGATGATTTATACATTTTCTAAAATACAAAAGACTTTTCTCTTATTTAAAAATAATTCCAATAGAAAGAGTGAAGCTGACCTACAAGAAATGGATAGATTGTATGATTCCCTTGATAACGAGCTTAAATTTTATTTAAGCCTTTCATATCTTCCTATGCGTGCTTATTATTACTATTCAATTTCAAATTTCAAATTAGCATCATATGATATAGAGAATTGTATAAAAAATGCGAATGTGATATTAAAAGGGAATTTAAAGTTAGAAACCCTTTTAAAAGGCGAACAAATTTTAAACTTGTTTAAAGTATATTTTCGTTCCAAAGATTTTCAAACCGCAAATAGTCTTGCAATAGAACTTATTTTGTATTCTGTTTACAATAAGGAAGGTAGATTATTGAAACAGTATGACGTAGGAAATATTGAAAGTAGCTTTTATTGGACGTCTCATATTGTAGATGCTATACTTTTAAAATATTTAGCTGAAGACAAATTAAGAGACTTAATGATACAGATTGAATTGAAAAGCAATAATGATGATAATTCGGTTTTTCATCTAGGATTTAGTTTTTTAAAGTTGTATTACGAGGAGAATTATATGGAGGCTAAGCTATGTATTATAGATTTGTTTGAGTCACCTGTTCAAAATATTTTGCCAGATATTATGCTCTGTACAATCTTATCAAAACTAGAGTTGATATTAATGAAGAATAATGATTGTACTTTTAAAGATTGTCAGAATATAATACACAGTTTTATTAAGAATAGAACTCAAGATAAGCAACATATTGAACATGTTTTATTAACAATGAATAAATAAGATATACCATAAATGATCTTCACCCCCCAACACGACCAAATGGATTGCGGTCCTGCATGTTTAGCGATGATAGCCAAACATTACGGCAAAGAAGTAGACATACAATACATCCGAGAACAGTGTTTCATTTCGAGAGAAGGCGTTTCCTTATTGGGGATTAGTTTGGCTGCTAAGAAAATAGAATTAAAATCAAAGGCAGTAAAAATTAAAGTACAAGATATAGAACAAGCGTTGCTACCTTGTATTTTGCATTGGAATCAAAATCATTTTGTTGTTCTGTATAAAAGATCAACTTCCATTTTTACTAAACAAACCCAATACAAAATTGCAGATCCAGGCTTTGGATTGATTGCCTTATCCCAAGAGAAATTTGAAAAAGCTTGGTTAGCTGATGGAGAGCGAGGAGTTGCTTTGCTTTTGACACCGACAAAATCCTTTTCTAATCAGTCCATACCCAAACCCCAGAAGCAAACAGTTCACTATTTGCTCAACTACCTCAAACCCTTTCGTAAACAAGTGTTACAGTTAGTTGGATTACTGTTTCTAGGAACATTGACAACCCTGGTTTTCCCTATTTTAACCCAACAACTCATTGATGAAGGAGTAAATAAATCGAACTTAGCGGTGATTACCTATGTATTGATTGTTCAACTCGCTTTCTTTTTAGGGAATATTGTTTTCAGTGTTTCTAGAAATTGGATCTTGTTGGTTATGGGAACCCAAATCAACATTCAAATTATCTCCGATTTTTTAAAGAAGCTATTACAACTGCCCATCAAATTTTTTGATACTAAATTGATGGGCGATTTCAATCAACGGATTCAAGATCATGAAAGAATTGAACAGTTCTTAACCTCAGATAGTTTATTAACGGTTTTTTCGATGTTTACCTTTTCTGTATTCTTCGGGGTATTGTGGTATTATGACATACAAATTGTTCTTGTATATTTGACTTTAACCCTTGTTTCGATTGCTTGGTCTTTGTATTGGATGCGAAAGAGAAAAGCACTTGATTATTTTCGATTTCAACAACGCAGTGAAAACCAAGAAGCAATTTATGAAATTATAAATGGTGTTGCTGAGATGAAATTAAACCAATTAGAGGAAAGCAAACGCATCGAATGGGAAGAAATACAACAAAAACTTTTCGTTATTAATAGAAGGATTTTAAAAGTAGATCAAGTGCAACTCTCTGGATTCGAATGTATCAATCAGTTGAAAAATATCGTTGTAACCTTTCTTGCAGCTTATTTAGTGGTGCATCAAAAAATGTCCTTAGGTGCTTTGCTTAGTGTTTCTTATATCATCGGTCAGATGAATAGTCCAATAAATCAACTCATCTCTTTTTTCCGATCACTCCAAGATGCAAAGTTGAGTTTAACTCGATTAAATGAAGTGCAACAACATTCCATCGAAGAGCAAGAGTCTTTAAGACCCTTAACTGTTACAAAAGAGAAACAAGAAAAAATTGAAATCCGTGGAATTCATTTAAAAAACATCTCCTTTCAGTATGAAGGCCCCAAATCGCCTTATGTATTGAAAAACCTAAATTTGTTTTTTCCAGAAGGTAAGGTCACCGCTATTGTAGGGGCTAGTGGAAGTGGTAAAACAACACTGATGAAGTTGCTTTTACGATTCTATGAACCAACCCAAGGGAGTATTCAGTATAATGGAGAAGACGTATCAACCTTATCGCCCAAAAGTATTAGAGAAAATGCTGGGGTAGTCATGCAAGACGGTTACATTTTTTCGGATACGATCGCATGTAATATTGCAACAAATGATCAAGCAATTAGTGAATCAAAATTAGCTAATGCTGTACGAATAGCTAATATTGAATCCTTTATTTCAGCATTACCCTTGGGGTATCACACTAGAATTGGTGCCGTTGGTAATGGAATTTCTGGAGGACAAAGACAACGTATTTTAATTGCTCGCGCCGTGTATAAGAATCCACATTACCTTTTCTTTGATGAAGCAACCTCTGCTTTAGATGCTGAAAATGAAAAAGTTATTCACGATAATTTACAAGCTTTTTTTAATGGAAAGACCGTATTGATCATTGCGCACCGATTGTCGACCGTCAAACAAGCGGATCATATTGTGGTATTGAAACACGGCAAATGCATAGAGCAAGGAAACCACCAAACGTTAGTTGCTCAAAAAGGAGAATACTACAACCTAGTAAAAAATCAACTAGAATTAGGGAGTTAAGGACGTAGAAAATGTAGTAATTTTGAGTTTTCAAGAACCAGTTAACATGCATATTGAATTCATAGCAAAAGACAGGGTAATCACTAGTCGATGGACAGGTGGACAAACAAGGGAGTATGCAATTTATCCCAAAGAAGCGGTTTATGCGAATCGAAATTTTGACTTTCGAATCAGCAGTGCCACCATAGAGGCTATTCCTTCTGAATTTACCAAATTCGAAGGCTACCATCGCTATTTAGCCATGCTCGATGGTCCGTTGCAATTAACCATCAATGGAATAGACAAGCAGTATAAAAATCACGAATTGTTTGCATTTAAGTCAATCGATTCCATTACCTCTTATACGCAAGGAACTGATTTCAATTTGATGCTTCACAAACGTATTATCGATGAGGTAGTTGAGGTACGCAATCACCCCTTTAAAACCCATCAACCTTTTATCTTGTTATTTGCATTAGAAGTAGGATCCGCAGTAATCAACGGCGATCTTTGGGATCTTCAACCTTGGGATGCAATATTAATTAAGAATGAACAGAAGATAACAGTAGAAGTACTTTTGGAGCAACAAACGATTGTAGGCTATTGGTCAATGCCCGACTCAAAGTAGAGAAAAGAAGGGAGTCTTGCCTTAGCAGAAGCGCATAATGCTTCATCCTTTTATCTCAAAATAAAAATAAGTATATAGGTAATAACCAACGACTTCAAAGACAAGAAAGCAAAAGAGTCGACGGATAATTTTCTGTTGATTACACTCAACCCCAAGGCAATAGGTAAGATATACAGCGCATAATACATCACCGTGTATAGCTGATTGTATACCCATGCCGTCCATTCACCTGTGTGAGAACCTGTGATATAGGAAGCGCGCATGATCCAAAGAATGAGGTGAATAAAACACAGAACAAAAATCGAAATATCAGCGATTTTTGCCATTTTTACCCTCAATTTAGTTGAGTCTGGGTCTGTGGTCTCCATTTGCTAATTTCCAAGCTGTTTCAAATATTAGTTGTGTTCTTTTGGTTAGAATAGGAAAATCTATTTTATCAAAAGTATCAGAAGGTAAATGGTAGTCCTCATGCGTTCCGTTGTAAAAGAAAATCGCTGGGATGTTATTTTTGGCAAAGCTGTAATGATCAGAGCGATAGTAAATCTGTTGGGGATCGTCATCGTCGTTGAAGGTATAATCCAAAACAAGCTGTACAGATTCCGTATTGGCTTTTTCCGCTGTATCGTGTAAATCCTGGCTTAGTTTGTCTGATCCCACTAAAAAGATATAGTCTTGCGTAGAGGGATGCTCTTCACTTCGTCTTCCAATCATGTCAATATTGAGATTGGCAATTGTTTGAGACAGGGGAATAGGTGGGTTTTGTGTATAGTATTTAGAGCCGAATAAGCCAAACTCTTCACCTGTTACGTGGAGAAAAAGAACCGATCGTTTCGGTCTGATTCCCTCCTTTACGAGTGATTGAAATACACGGGCAATTTCCATAACCGCAGAAGTTCCCGAGCCATTGTCATCTGCCCCATAATACACCTTGTTAAGCAGAATACCCATATGATCAAAATGAGCAGAAATAACCAATACCTCTTCAGGTTTCTCACTTCCCTCAATAAAAGCCCAAACATTTTCACTATCCTTTAGTTTCATTTGCCAATTGGTCATAAAAGAAGCGGGAACAGGTTGAAAGTAACTACTTGTGTTTGGTGGCGTACCAATGCCTAATCGCTTATAGTAGCTTGCTAAATAATGAGCTGCTTTTCTCTGACCAGGCTCTCCTGTACGACGTCCTTCTAAGCTATCTGCTGTTAAAACTAGTAAGCTCTTTTGGATGGAGTCCCTAGAAATTCGGTTAAAATAAGCCTCTTTAGTAGCTATAGGATCATGTTGTACCACCGCTTGAGGAGAGTGACACTGTACGAAAGCCAACGCTATTAAAAATAGTGCGGGTAAGGGGATATACTTTTTCATATGGAAAGCTGTTTTTGGAATACAGGCATTTTGCCTGTTTCAAAAATACTAATTATTTTGAATGTTTGAGCGTGTAGTATAATTCATTTGTTTTTTAAAAGCTTACTTCCAATTGTCTTTTTTGTTAGTTGTGTTATATTTGTTGAAATAAAGAAAAAGCATGGGTAAAGTAGTTTTTATTACAGGTGGATCATCAGGTATCGGAAAATCAATAGGAACCTTTTTACAAGAAAAGGGATTTACAGTGTATGGAACAAGTAGAAATCCAGCTGGCGTAGCCACTTCGGTATTTCCTTTGGTACAATTAGATGTTCGAGACGAAGAGAGTATCACAACAGCTGTTCAAGCAGTTGTTGCGAAAGAAGGGCGCATTGATATTTTGATCAACAATGCAGGAGTGGGAATTACAGGTGCAATTGAAGAAGTGCCGACAGGAGAAATTGTCAATAACTTTCAAACCAATGTCTTCGGTCCCATTGCAGTAATAAAAGCAGTTTTGCCAACGATGCGCAAACAGAAAAAAGGATTAATCATTAACGTTACATCCATTGCAGGTTATATGGGGTTGCCTTTTAGAGGGTATTATTCCTCTTCAAAAGGAGCTTTAGAGCTAATCACTGAATCCTTGCGTATGGAAGTTAAACCTTTTGGTGTTGAAGTAACGAATGTGGCTCCGGGGGATTTTGCCACCAATATTGCTGCAGGACGTTATCATGCCCCTGTCTTAGAGCAATCCCCTTATGAAGATGTCTACAAAATGTCTTTAGATATGATGAATGAACACGTAGATAGTGGAGGAGACCCTATGGAAATGGCACATGCGATATACAAAATTATCCAAACTCCTAACCCCAAAGTACGCTACGTGATTGGTGCACCAATGCAAAAGTTTTCGCTGTTTTTGAAAAAGATTCTACCAGGAAAAATGTATGAAAAACTCCTAATGAATCACTATAAAATTAAAGGCTAAAAAAGAGGCAGAAGAATACGGTAAACGGGAATTAATATCGTATTTTTGGCACACAACATAACAAATTTTAAGTTTTAAATTTATGAAGTTTTTTATTGACACCGCTAACTTAGATCAAATTAAGGAAGCAGAAGCACTTGGAGTATTAGACGGCGTGACGACTAATCCTTCACTAATGGCTAAAGAAGGTATCACAGGTGCTGCAAACATCTTAAATCACTACAAAGCCATTTGCGATCTTGTAGAAGGAGATGTGAGTGCAGAAGTAATTGCTGTTGATTACGAAGGAATGATTAAAGAAGGAGAAGAGCTAGCTGCTTTACACCCACAAATCGTTGTGAAATTACCTATGACGAAAGAAGGAGTAAAAGCGTGTAAATACTTTTCTTCAAAGGGAATCCGAACAAATGTTACTTTGGTATTCTCTGCTGGACAGGCTTTGTTAGCTGCTAAAGCAGGAGCTACTTACGTTTCTCCTTTTATTGGAAGACTAGATGATATCTCAACAGACGGATTAGTGCTAATCGAAGAGATTCGTCAAATTTATGACAACTACGGATATGAAACACAAATCTTAGCTGCTTCAGTTCGTCATACTATGCACATTGTTAACTGTGCAAAAATCGGTGCCGATGTAATGACTGGGCCTTTATCTGCTATTTTAGGATTGTTAAAACACCCACTTACAGATAACGGATTAGCTCAATTCTTAGCTGATTACGCAAAAGGGAATCAATAACCTTTTAATACAAAACTTATTTACAAACATACAAACTAAAAAAAAGCCAACCTCGAAAGGGTTGGCTTTTTTTTGTACGTTTTTCAGAAAAATCCACCGTCCACTGTCAACTGTCAACTGTTAACCGTTAACTGTTAACCGTTAACTGTTAACCGTTAACCGTTCCCCTTACTTCTTGCTATTCAAAAACAAGAACCCAATAAGGATGAATCCGATTCCCGTAATAAGAGGAGGTTGCATACTTGATTTAATTCCTAAGAAAATCATATAGAGTCCTAATAAAAGAATTGCGATAGCTAAAATACGTTGCATATTTGTTTTTTTTTGTTGGTTTTTTGTTGGTGAGATTTTCGTTTAAAGAAAACACACTTATTTCAGAAAAATTCACTGTTCACTGATCACCCTTAAGAAATAAACGTTAAAAATACATTTAAAATCAAAGCGTTAAGGATATCGATAAAAAAGGCACCGACCAAAGGAATGATTAAAAAGGCCTTATAAGAAGGACCGAATCGATTGGTAACTGCTTGAATATTGGCAACTGCGGTAGCGGTAGCGCCTAGTCCAAAGCCACAATGACCTGCACTGAGTACAATTGCGTCATAGTCTTTCCCCATAAAGCGATAGGTAACATACGCGGCAAAGAACAACATGAGTGAAACTTGAATAATTAGAATAAGTAAAATAGGCAGAGCTAAGTCTACAATTAACCACAATTTTAGGGACATCAAGGCACAAGCTAAAAAGATAGAGAGTCCTGTATTGCCGACAACATCAATATTTCTGCTGTGTACTTTATATTTAAAGATATAGGTTAAACTATTTCGAATGATTAATCCAATGAATAAACACCAAACAAATGTGGGTAATTTAAAAGAGAACTGCGTGTTCCAATCTGCTAGCCATTGCCCTAAAACCAAACAGATGGCCATCATGGTTACGGTATGCATCATGCTGGTATAGCTAATAGGAGAGAAGTTCTTGGATTTGGTAATATCTTGTTCTTCTTCTTGCTTTTCAATGGTTGCGGGATCCACTTCTTTGTAGTTGTTTTTCTTTAGTAGGCGATAGGCAAGTGGACCACCAATAGATCCACCAAAAATTAGCCCAAATGTAGCACAAGCCATTCCGATCTCTTTCGCACCTAAAAGGGGATTGCCACTTACAGCGAAATCATCCGCCCATGCACCAGCTGTACCATGGCCTCCCGTGAGTGTAATTGAACCCGCAATTAGACCAAAACGCAAGTCGAGGTTGAGTATTTTGGCAAGTATAACGCCCAATGAGTTTTGACAAATGATAAAAACGGCTGCTAAAATCAAGAAAATAACCAAAGATTTACCCCCTTGTAACAGTTTAGAAAAGTCAGCGTTCAACCCAATCGAAGAGAAGAAAACCAACATCATACTTTGCTGAATAGCTTCGTTGAACGTAAAATCTGTTCCCAAAAATGCATGGGCTCCCCAAGTGAATAGCGCAACTAAAAAACCGCCGACAACGGGTTCAGGAATATTATATTTTTGTAACCAATTCACTTTCGATACAATATAATGTCCTAATAAAAGAACAAGGCAAGCCAACATTAAGGTCTCATAAATTCCAAAGTCCATACAAAGTCTATTTAAAGTCTATTTAAAGATTTATCCCTCTATTTTAAGCGATAGCGGAGATACATAAAGTACAAATATAAGTAAAGAACAAGTGAATTGATATAGGGGAAAATGCTTTTTGTTTAGTTTTTGCGTGATTAATCGGGTTAAATGTGAAAATAGTTATTTTATGTAGCTTATTTGCTAATTGTATTGTGTTTTTTGCAATAAAAAAAATGCGATAAAACTTTTTTGTAGTCTGTGTGAAATATCTATTTTTGCATATGCAACACAATGTACTTATTTTAGATTTTGGTTCGCAATACACACAGTTAATTGCGAGAAGGGTTCGAGAATTAAATATATTCTGCGAGATCCTGCCTTATAACGGTTTACCCGAGGATTTATCAGCGTATAATGCGGTAATTTTGTCAGGAAGTCCTTATTCTGTTCGTTCACAGGAAGCTTTACATCCAGACCTTGCTCAGATTAAAGGTAAAATGCCTTTATTAGCAGTGTGTTATGGTGCACAGTATTTGGCGCATTTCTTTGGCGGTGAAGTAGCTCCTTCAGATACACGCGAATATGGAAGAGCAAATCTTGCTTTTATTGCTGAAGATCCTTTCTTAAAAGATATTCCACAAAACAGCCAAGTGTGGATGAGCCACAGCGATACGATCAAAGCCTTACCGACCAATGCCGTTTTATTGGCTAGTACGGCAGATGTGACCAACGCAGCTTATAAAATTGAAGGGGAGCAAACTTATGCTATTCAATTCCACCCAGAAGTGTATCACTCAACCGATGGCGCTCAATTATTGAAAAACTTCTTAGTTGATATTGCAGGTGTAAAACAAGATTTTACTCCCGCATCATTTGTTGATGAGACCATTGCGGATTTACGTGAAAAAGTAGGAAGTGAAAAAGTAGTTTTAGCACTTTCAGGAGGCGTTGATTCTACTGTTGCTGCTGTTTTGTTGAGCAAAGCCATTGGGGATAACTTACACTGTATTTTCGTAAACAATGGATTATTGCGCAAAAACGAGTTCGCTAATGTATTGAAGCAATATGAAGGAATGGGATTAAACGTAAAAGGAGTAGACGCTTCTCAACGTTTTATGGATGCTTTAGCAGGCCAAGAAGATCCTGAAACAAAACGAAAAACAATTGGACGCGTTTTTATCGAGGTATTTGATGACGAATCCAAACTGATTCAAGATGCCACTTTCTTAGGGCAAGGAACAATCTATCCAGATGTAATCGAATCCATCTCTGTGAAAGGACCATCGGCTACCATTAAATCACACCACAATGTGGGTGGATTGCCAGATTTCATGAAATTGAAAATCGTAGAACCTTTGCGTATGTTGTTTAAAGACGAAGTACGCCGAGTTGGAGCTTCTATGGGAATTGATCCTGAATTATTAGGACGCCACCCTTTCCCAGGTCCTGGATTAGCCATTCGTATTTTAGGAGACATCACACCAGAAAAAGTGAGCCTTTTACAAGAAGTTGACGCCATCTTCATTAATGGATTAAAAGAGCACGGATTATACAATTCAGTTTGGCAAGCAGGAGCAATCCTATTGCCTGTAAATTCAGTAGGAGTAATGGGAGACGAAAGAACCTACGAGAAGGTAGTGGCTTTGCGTGCAGTGGCTTCTACAGATGGGATGACTGCTGATTGGGTACACTTACCGTATGAGTTCTTAATGGAGATTTCAAATAAAATCATCAATAAAGTTAAAGGGGTAAATAGAGTGGTATATGATATCAGTTCTAAACCACCTGCAACGATTGAGTGGGAATAAAATTAGAAAAATAAATAAGTCGCTGTATATTTGTATAGCGACTTATTCGCTTTTATAAAATTAGTAAGATGAAAAAGAAACTTGTTATAGCTTTAGCAGCATTTATTTTTACCAGTGGATTAGCTTTCGCTCAGGAGCAAAATTATACATCTCATCGCGTAAGCAAGGGAGAGACAATCAGCAAGATTGCACGGGAGAACAAAATATCAGTAAGTGAGATATTGAGGCTCAATCCAGAGGCGAAAACAGGAATTAAAGAAGGCGATGTTATTCAAGTTCCTGCAAGTAAAAAGACAGGAAAAACAGGAGCAACCGAAACCCCTGTTGCAAAAAAAGCAGAACAAGTTACAGATTCAAAGCGAAAAACACATCTTGTACAAGCCAAGGAGACGGTCTTTGGCATTAGTCGAATGTACAACGTTAGTGTACAAGACTTATACCAATGGAATCCAGAGTTAGAGCGCAATGGCTTAAAAACAGATAGCCATCTAGTTGTCTCACCTGCAGCTACAACGGCCGCCACAGATCAAACGGCAAATGTTACTGTGATGTTACCTGCAACTAAAGCAGTAACTCCTGTGGATAAAGCACAAGTGGGGTATAAGGAAGTGGATATCGAACCCAGACAAACCTTGTATAGTTTGGCTGTGGAGTATCAAACATCCGTTCAAAAGCTAATGGAACTTAATCCAGCCCTAAGCGATGGATTAAAAAGCGGACAAAAGATCAAAGTACCAATTTTAGGTACAAATGTAACAGAAGCACCTAAAACGAGTGAAACAAAGCCCGTTGCTTCAACTTCATTAGGGGATCAAAGCTACTATACCCTTACGATTGAACCAAAGCAAACTTTATTTAGCATTGCCAAAGAACACAAGCTGTCGGTAGAAGAATTGATAGAGGCAAATCCAGAATTGAGAAAAAGTGGCTTGCAAATAGGCATGGAATTAAAAATTCCCTCAAGTGAAGGAACACCCAGTAAAATAACAACAGAACCAAAATGGACGGTAGAACCTTCAGGAGCTTTTGTCGATTTGACCACCGCTGTAGATCGATATACAGCCAAAGAATTGGTGTTGTTATTGCCCTTCAATACCTCGCGCATCGGGGATAATATCAATGATCGAATGAAAACGGATGGTTTTCTAAATATGACGATGGATTTTTACTTAGGTGCTAAATTGGCTATTGATAAAGCTACTCGCATGGGATTGCCGCTGACCGTAAAAGTATTTGATTCTAATGAAACAAAAAACAGTTCTGATGTGAAGCGAATCCTTCAAGGAGAGGCATTGGACAAGGCAGAAGTGGTAATTGGTCCTTTCTTTCAAAGCAATGTAGATGAAGCGGTAAAAGCGTTGCCAAACAGCGATATTGTATTAGTATCACCGCTGTCTAATGAAAAAGCAAATCCTTCACCACAATTGGTGCAAACCATGCCTTACGGAGATGTATTGAAACAAGAACTATTGGAGTACTTCATCAAAGGAAATAGCAAAATTACCGTTATCGTGGATGAGAAAAAAACCTCAACCAAACGCTTTATGCAGCGAAACTATCCAAACATTAAGCTGATTGAAACTAAAGAACTAAAGGATATCGATAAAACTTTAATCGCAGAAAAAAACAACGTTTTTATTCTCGATTCCAACAGCATTGAATCGGCTTTGCTTTTAACGGATAAGTTGAAAAATAGAACGGATAAATTTGATATTCAGGTTGCTTCATTTGACAAAAATGAGGTATTTGATTACGGTGAAATAAAAATTGAAACACTAGTCGGATTAAATTATACATTTCCCTCTGTAACAAGAGATAGCGAAACGAGTTTGGATTCTGCCTTTGCTCGTGAATACAAGGCGCAAAATAACGCCATGCCCAATCGCTTTGCTATTCGCGGTTATGATGTCACATTAGACGTAATCTTGCGTATGTTCCAACGCGAAGGATTTACAGGATCCCTAGGACTGAAGTCGACAGAAATTGAAAATAAATTTGTGTACAGCAAAAATCCAGAAGGAACAATTCGCAATAAAGGAGTCTATATCCTGCAATATAACAATGATTTAACCGTAAAAGTAGTAGAGTAATGCTATCAAAAATAAAATACTTAGGCGATTTAAGAACGGAATCAGTTCACCTACAATCAGGAGAAAAAATAGTAACGGACGCACCAGTAGACAACCATGGAAGAGGGCAAGCCTTTTCTCCCACGGATATGGTCACGAATGCGGCAGGTTCTTGTGCAATGACCATTATGGGAATTAAAGCCAATGAAATGAATGTAGATCTTGTCGGATCGACGATTGAGGTGTATAAGGAAATGCAAGCAGATCCAAGACGCATTAAAAAAATCACCTTAAACATTAGCATGTGGAGTAATGCAGATGAAAAACAACGCGTGATTTTAGAACGCGTCGCTATGCATTGCCCTGTTCTCTTGAGCTTACATCCTGAAATTGAAAAAGAAGTAACCTTTAATTGGACGCAGAAATAATGCTCGACAATCAGAAAGAACTAATTGAATTGGCTAAAGCCAAAATGCCTTTCGGTAAATATGAAGGAAAATACTTGATTGATTTACCCGAGTATTACGTTGTTTGGTATCACAATAAAGGCTTTCCCAAAGGAAAATTAGGCCAACAATTAGCCTTAGTCTACGAATTAAAATTAAATGGTTTAGAACCGTTAATACGAAATATTCGAAATAATTTTTAAGGAATTCAACTGGCTTTAAAGCCAGTTTTTTTTTGGATAAAAATTATACCTAGACTAGAAGAGACCCCAAGGAAAGGCAAGACTATAGAAATAAAGCGCTACAAATAGAGCGAAAAGTGTTAATTCTTTCCTTAATTGAATTTTTATAGCAAATAAAAAAAAGAGAAAAGATTGACTATATTATTTTTGAATTAGTATTTTAACTCCCTTTTTTTAGCAATTGAATAGCAAAAATAGCTATTTTTTGAGTAGAAGCTAACTGAAAAGATTGACTTTCGCACCAAGCCTTGGATTGGAAACTAAAAACTTGATAAATAGTCGTAAATTTGTAGGATAAAATAGCGTAGTTATGATGAATATTCCTACATCGAATCGTCCGAGAGTAGTAATTATTGGAGGAGGATTTGGTGGATTAGCATTAGCTAAGAAATTGAAAAACAAAAATTTTCAAGTTGTCTTATTAGATAAGCATAATTATCATACGTTTCAACCCTTGCTGTATCAAGTCGCAACAGGCGGTTTGGAATCAGGATCGATTGCATTCCCCATTCGTAAAGTGGTTCAAAACTATGAGGGAATTTACTTTCGCGTAGCTCAAGTTCAACGCATTGATACTGAAAATAAAAAAGTTATAGCCGATATTGGCACCATCTTTTTTGACTACTTAGTGCTTGCAACAGGTTCTAAAACAAACTTTTTTGGCAATACCGCTATCCAACAAAACAGTATGGCGATGAAGACGATTCCACAATCGTTGAACATTCGCAGTTTGGTATTGGAAAATTTTGAAGAAGCCTTATTAACCAATGACGAAAAAGAAAAACGCGCGTTAATGAATTTCGTGATTGTCGGTGCAGGACCAACAGGAGTAGAGCTTGCAGGGGCATTAGCCGAAATGAAAAAACACGTGTTGCCCAAAGATTATCCCGATTTAGATATCCGACAAATGGAAATCAACGTGATTCAAGGGGGATCCAAAGTGTTAGATGCCATGTCAGAGAAATCCTCTAAGAGCGCGCAAGAATTCTTAGAAAAATTAGGCGTGAATGTTTGGGTGAATGAAATCGTAACGGATTTTGATGGAAAAACAGTACACACCAAATCGGGATTAGAATTCAAAACCGAAACCGTGATCTGGACGGCTGGAGTAATGGGAGCTGTGATAGATGGATTTGAAGCGTCCGTGATTCAGAGAGGAAATCGACTAAAAGTAAACGAATACAACCAAGTAGAAGGTTTTAGTGATATTTTTGCTATTGGAGATGTGGCGGCTATGGTTACGGAAAACCTGCCAATGGGGCACCCAATGATGGCGCAACCCGCGATTCAACAAGGTCAATTATTAGCCAATAACTTAATTCAATTAAGAGACGGAAAACCATTGAAGAAATTCGTGTACAACGACAAAGGATCTATGGCAACCATAGGAAGAAATAAAGCAGTGGTTGACTTACCTAAATTCCACTTCAGTGGATTCTTTGCTTGGTTTGTTTGGATGTTTGTCCACTTAATGTCCTTAATCGGATTTAGAAACAAATTCTTGGTGTTTTGGAACTGGATGTACAACTACTTGATGTTCGATCGTCAAGCGCGTTTAATCGTCCGTCCATACAAGAAAAAGAACGAAGAAAGTTTTACAAAGAACAATGAATAAACGAGAAAGAGCCTGTAAACACAGGCTCTTTCTTATTGTAGTGAATCAGTAAATCAATAAACATATTGTAGGATCGAATGCCTTCTTTCTGGTTGTTGAGCTTGAGGAAATTGCTGTAGATAAACTTAAAAATCGAATCTGTAATTGACTTATACGATTGCCAAAAAACAGTGTTTTCCATTAGGTTGACCTGCACACCAGGGTGAATTTCTTTGAGTATAGCCTTAAAATTGAGTTCCGATTCTTCCCCTTCTAGTGCTTTTAAGCAATAACGCAAGGCGAAGATATTCGCTGAGTACTGATAATGTAGGTCTTCTTGTTGTTTGGCAGCAAGAAACCCAATGAAGTTCGCTTCGCTTTCTTTGGCATAACCGAGCTGATGTGCAATTTCATGTGAAGCCGTTACAATAAAAGTAGAGGTTGGTATTTTAGTATTGACTTGCGCTTCTAGTGTAAAGGGATTCACATAGCCCGAAAATCCCATATAGGTGAGCGGTAAACTATAGAGTGAGCCTTTGGCTTTTTGATTTCCATAGGTATACCATTGCGTTGATTCACTTAAACGACTTATCCCTAATTCAGCATCTTGTAGGATTTGCTTTTTATCAAAGGAAATAACAACCTCACGAAGAGAATCCTGTGTTAACAGTAGTTGTAAGGCATTGGTTTGATGAATGATTTCTTGTGTTAATCGCGTCAGTTCTGCTGTTGTATAGCCTTGTTGTAAATCGAGTTGAGTACGTATCGAAACACGGTAATTATTGAATCCCCACAGCAAAGTAAAAGTTACATAAAAAAGCAAACCTCCCTTGAGTGCAAAACGAAGGTATTGTCGTATTTTCTGCTTGCCCCCTTTGTTTGCTTTCCCTATCAACCTAATTTTCCACAAGAGGAAAACCCCCACCAAAAAATAGAGTACATCGCCAATCGAGAAGGGAAGTAGGTTGGTAATAGCCGTGATCATACGCAAATAAAAGGCATAAAAACCCTGTGTATAAAAGCGCTCCACCCATTCGGGATTTGAGGTTAGTATTTTTTTAAGGATTAGAAATACAACAAATCCCAGAACATAATATCTTGTTTTAATCGATCGCATTTTTAACTAAATTTTTATTTAGAATGGATAAATATAACTATATATTTGTAGCAAACTTTTATCCCAATGAGTAAAGTTAAGAAAGGTGAGCGAACAATCTTCGTTTGCGATGGAAAAAAATGTTGCCGATACAATGAAGAAGCCAAGGCATGCTTTGAAGATCTACTTGAAGAAAGTGGTCTTGGAACCGAGTATGCGTTGTGTAAAATGAAGTGTCAAGGCATGTGTAAAAAAGCACCCGTAGTCTACCTTTCGGAACACGATACCTACAAAAAAGAAGTGACGAAGAAAAAAGCAAAAAAAATCTTTGAAAAATATATTGCTGTAACAGAAGTTGTGATCAGTGATCAGTGATCAGTGATCAGTGATGAGTGATCAGTGATGAGTGATCAGTGAGGGAACAAAAAACAAAAAACGACAAACACCCAACAATATTTTTCCCATCAAAGATTTAAATCGTAGCTTTATCCCAACAAAATCCCAACGCATTGAAAAAAGGAATCATCATTGTTCTTGTTGTTGTGGCTGTTGCAGTTTTGCAATTTAGCCATTTTATGAAGAGTCAACCGAGTAAAGTAGAAGTAAGGCAAACCGAAGCAATAGACTTTGTTGTAGATAAAATCGAAGTTTCTTCCGATGGTGCCTATATGTTTTACGATGCTAAAGGAGTGCTCTTTACCCATTATACCTTTGATGCTCCTGCAGAAATTATCAAAGGCGATCGTATTGTACAAGAGGCGAATGCTACTGAGCTTTATGTTTATCGCTTCGATCAAAACGGCAATAAAAAACTCTTTCTCAAAGTGAATCGAAAATAGCTCGACTCCTTGCTTTCCCAACTACAAATTCCCGATTTGCTATAGACCTTGTTCGAGTCTCGTTCGAGTCTTGTTCGGTAAAAGGGGGGAAAACCCAGTAAATACCGAAGGAGTATCGAACAAGACCCAAACAAACATAGGAGGATATGTGTTTAAGATCTTGTAAACTAGTGTGTTGCCTTTTTTTGGAAAGGGAATTAATCCCCTTTATTGCCCAAAAGTGGAAGAAAAGAGTAGGGGGTATTGTGCGTTTTACTATTTTGTTTTTGAAGCGTACAACGCAGTAAAATAATAGAAAAAAGATGAATTATACTTATACCACTCGATTGGATTACTTCATGCTTTTGTTCTTCTTCTTGGGAGGAGGTGCAATCGGCTATACCTTGGAACTTGGCTATGCCTATGTAATTGGTTGCGGGTTGCTCATACCCTTTTTGATCCTGTTTTTTAGTTTCGCACAGGCCGATCGTGAAGTTCAGCTCGATGGCATACAACGACAATTGGTTTATACCTATAGTCATTGGGGGAAGAGAACAACAAAAAGCTATCCTTTAGACGAGTTAACCTTTACTTATAGTTCCATGTTTACACAACACGGAAAATGGGCGAAACTTCTTATTTACCATGGTGATAAAATTGTATACAAACCGAGAATAAGTGCGTATTCACTCCATGCTGAACAGCAAGAACACTTGGCAGATTGCCTAAAGAAACTCCGTGTTAAGCAGAGGTAAAGGCGTAGATTGAGCCTGTTTTTAGATGGTAATCGATCGCTTTAAGCCTTTGTAACCCTTTAGTTTTCAACGTATTTTTAAAATGTCCCCTATTTGTCCCCCCTTAAAAAAAGGTTTTGTTAAAGGAAACAAATATATTTGGTGGTAGTTTATGTTAAAAAAAGCATAAACGAAAAACGAAATCCCTGCTTTAGGTAGTGGAAATTCACATCGATTGTGATTTTACGGATTTTATTTTTGACCTAAAATACACCAATATGAAAAAAGTAATCCTCCTTTTTCTTTTCCTTTTATTTGCTTCTTTATCTGGCTGGACACAAACGCTAACTCCATCCAATGGAATCTTGTACGTCAAAAAAGGCGCAACTGGTAATGGTAGCTCCTGGAACAATGCCGTAGGGGAGTTAGCCGATGCTTTGCATTGGGCTAATGAACATAAAGCTGATTTTTCAACAGCAGCACCTCTGCAAATATGGGTAGCCAAGGGAACATATTATCCTCTGTATCATCCGGTTACTTTTGCCGCATCAACAACAGATCGCGATGTCACCTTTTTGATGGTGGATCACGTGGATTTGTATGGGGGGTTTGCAGGGAATGAAACGAGTTTAGATCAACGCAATTTTGCAAACAATACCAATGAAACCATCTTGAGCGGTGATTTAGGTCAAGATGAGGATATTGCAAACAATGCCTATCACGTGGTGGTAGCGGCTAGTGCAAATGAGGTTGAATTGAAGTTGGATGGTTTGACCATCACCCAGGGCAATGCCAATGGTTCAGATTATTTAGTACTAAATGATGAGTCTGTTGATAGGAATAAAGGAGGAGGGATTTCTGTTTCTTCTTCTGTTACGTTAACGAATTCCGCAATAAGTAATAATATGGCAAAAAGTGGAGGCGGGATTTATGCTTCTTCTTTTTTTCCTTATATTGTGTTGGCGAATTCCACAATAAGAGGTAATTATGCAGATTTTGAAGGAGGTGGAATTTATGCTCCTTCTTCTGCTTCTTCTACTGTGTTAACGAACTCCACGATAAGTAACAATAAGGCAAATAGTGGAGGCGGGATTTCTGCTTCTGCTTCTATGGTGTTGACGAATTCCACGGTAAGTAATAATAAGGCGGATTGGAAGGGAGGAGGGATTTCTTCTTCTTCTTCTTCTTCTTCTACTACTGTGTTAACGAATTCCACGATAAGTAATAATGAGGCAAATAGAGGAGGAGGTATTTATACTATTTCATCTTCTATTGTGTTAAGGAATTCCACGATAAGTAACAATAAGGCAAACAGAGGAGGAGGTATTTATTCTTCTCCTGCTTTTTCTTCTTCTTCACTAACCCTACTCAATACTACCTTTGTAGGCAATAAAGGGGAGAATGGTATTTACTATTACGAAGGAAGTACTAACACCCTAAAGGTACACAACAGCATTATATTCGGCAATCAAGCAACCGATGGAACGCTGCTTAGTGGAACTGATTGGCTAGGAGGTACTGATTTAAATAATATCCCAACAGGGAATAGACTCGAGTATAAATACAGTTTAGTGCAAGGACATACAACGGTTGGCAATGGCAATATAGTGGATACCGGCCAAGCCGTTACAGATCTCTTTGTCGATCCTACCCAAGGGGATTATCGCTTAAAATCCACTAGTCCGTTGATCAATCAAGGGAATGATACGTTGTATAGAGGCGGTAATCTCAATCTTAATACAGATCAAGATTTGGCGGGGTATCCGCGTTTGATTGATTATCGAGTGGATATTGGAGCCTATGAACATCAGTCCTTTAGTTTTAACCCAACCGCAAATGTGCTCTACGTTAAAAAAGGCGAAACAGGTAATGGTAGCTCCTGGGCCAATGCCGTAGGCGAGTTAGCCGATGCTTTGCATTGGGCTAATGAACATAAAGCTGATTTTTCAGCAGCACCTCTGCAAATATGGGTAGCTAAGGGAACATATTATCCTCTGTATCATCCGGTTACTTTTACCGCATCAACAACAGATCGCGATGTCACCTTTTTGATGGTGGATCACGTGGACGTATACGGGGGCTTTGCAGGGAATGAAACGAGTTTAGATCAACGCAATTTTACTACCACGGACAATGAAACCATCTTAAGTGGTGATTTAGGTCAAGATGAGGATATTGCAAACAATGCCTATCACGTGGTGGTAGCGGCTAGTGAAAATGGAGTTGAATTCCAGCTGGATGGTTTCACCATCACCCAGGGCAATGCCAATGGCTTAGGTTACTTATTGATAAATCGTAAGGATGTATATAGAAATGCTGGAGGAGGGATTTATGCTGTTTCTACTTCTAATTCTTTTTCTATTACGTTGACGAATTACACAATAAGCGGTAATCATGCAGAGTATGGAGGAGGGATTTATGCTTTTTCTTCTCCTATTGTGTTAACGAATTCCACAATAAGTAATAATAAGGCAGATAAGTCAGGAGGAGGGGTTTATTCTTATTCTTCTCTTGTGTTGAAAAACTCCATCATAAGTAATAATAAGGCAGATCAGGACGGAGGAGGTATTTATTCTTCTTCTGATTTTTCTTCTGTTACGTTGACGAATTCTAGCCTAAGTGATAATTCAGGAGTAGTAGGAAGTGGTATTTATTTAGACCCCAATAATACGTCTACGCTAACCCTACTCAATGCTACTTTTGTAGGCAATAAGGGGTTAAATAGTATCTATTATAACAGGGGAAGTATTAACACCCTAAAGGTACACAACAGTATTATATTCGATAATCAAGCAACCGATGGCACTTTGCTTCGTGGTACTAGTTGGTTATCAGGTGATAATCCAAGTAATATCCCAACAGAAGGTATGCTCGAGTATAAATACAGTTTAGTGCAAGGGCATACAACGGCTGGCAATGGCAATATAGCGGATACTGGCCAAGCGGTAGCGGATCTCTTTGTCGATCCTACTCAAGGGGATTATCGCTTAAAACCCACTAGTCCGTTGATCAATCAAGGAAATAATGCGTTGTATAGAGACGTTAATCCCACTCTTACTACAGATCAAGATTTAGCAGGTAATCCGCGTTTAGTTGGGGAGAATATTGACATTGGAGCCTATGAAAATCAATGTAATTTAATCGCTACCGTCCTTTCTCATTCGGTTTTGTGTTTTGGAGAAGCGATTGGATCCGCAACGGTGAAGGTAACCGGCGGAACAGCGCCATACACCTATACTTGGGACAATG
Source organism: Myroides sp. C6-3 (assembly GCF_050522425.1). NCBI lineage: Bacteria > Pseudomonadati > Bacteroidota > Flavobacteriia > Flavobacteriales > Flavobacteriaceae > Myroides > Myroides sp. C6-3. The sequence goes on from NZ_JBMVQP010000015.1 coordinate 71,829, forward strand.
GCATTGCATCTACAACCAATGAAGCTACCGACTTAGCTGCAGGAACTTATACAGTAAGTATTACCGATGCGAATGGCTGTGAGATTGCTCAAACGTTTACGATTACTCAACCAGATGTTTTAGAGGCAACGCCAACACAAACGAATGTCACTTGCTATGGGGAAGCAAACGGTTCTGCTCAAGTGGAAGTAACTGGCGGAACAGCGCCATACACCTATACTTGGGACAATAACATTGCATCCACAACGAATGAAGCGACGGGCTTAGCTAAGGGAACGTATACGGTAAGCATTACCGATGTGAATGGCTGTATAATCACGGAAGAGTTTACGATTACTCAACCAACTGCTTTAGAGGTAACGCCAACACAAACGAATGTGATTTGTTATGGAGAAGCGAACGGTTCTGCTCAAGTGGATGTTACCGGTGGAACAGCGCCGTACACCTATACTTGGAATCAAGGCATTGCATCCACAACGAATGAAGCAACCAACTTAACTGCAGGAACCTATACGGTAAGCATTACCGATGCGAATGGCTGTATAATCACGGAAGAGTTTACGATTACTCAACCAACTGCTTTAGAGGCAACGCCAACACAAACGAATGTCACTTGCTATGGGGAAGCGAATGGTTCTGCTCAAGTGGCAGTAACTGGCGGAACAGCGCCATACACCTATACTTGGGACAATAACATTGCATCCACAACGAATGAAGCGACGGGCTTAGCTAAGGGAACGTATACGGTAAGCATTACCGATGTGAATGGCTGTATAATCACGGAAGAGTTTACGATTAGTCAACCAACTGCTTTAGAGGCAACGCCAACACAAACGAATGTGATTTGTTATGGAGAAGCGAACGGTTCTGCTCAAGTGGAAGTAACTGGTGGAACAGCACCATACACTTATGCCTGGGACAATAACATTGCATCAACGACAAATGAAGCAACCAACTTAGCTGCAGGAACTTATACCGTAACGATTACCGATGTGAATGGCTGTATAATCACGGAAGAGTTTACGATTACTCAACCGGATGTTTTAGAGGCAACGCCAACACAAACGAATGTCACTTGCTATGGGGAAGCGAATGGTTCTGCTCAAGTGGCAGTTACCGGTGGAACAGCACCGTATACCTATGCTTGGAATCAAGGCATTGCATCCACAACTGATGAAGCTACCGACTTAACTGCAGGAACCTATACCGTAACGATTACCGATGCGAATGGTTGTGAGATTGCTCAAACTTTTACGATTAGCCAACCAGATATTTTAGAGGCAACGCCAACACAAACGAATGTCACTTGCTATGGGGAAGCAAATGGTTCTGCTCAAGTGGAAGTAACTGGCGGAACAGCGCCATACACCTATACTTGGGACAATGGCATTGCATCCACAACGAATGAAGCCACAGGCTTAGTTAAGGGAACGTATAGCGTAACGATTACCGATGCGAATGGTTGTACAATCACGCATGATTTTGAACTTACACAACCTAGTGAAGTAGCTATGCCTCAGGTCGATACGCCTGTGGTTTATACCTATGGAGATACAGCCCTTCCTTTAACAGCAACAGCAGGAGCCGCTCATACACTCTTGTGGTATACTGCTGAAACAGGGGGGCAAGGAATGACCACGGCACCAACGCCAAGTACAACGGCTATTGGTACTCAAACGTATTGGGTAAGTCAACGTACCCCAACGGGTTGTGAGAGTGAGCGTCAACGCATTGACGTACAAGTTAAAAAGGCAACACTGAGCGTTGTAGCAGAGGCAAATCAAACAAAAGTGTATGGCAGTGCCGATGGGGTATTCACTTACCGTGTAACGGGCTTTAAGGCAGGTGATGATCAATCTCTACTGACAGGGGCTTTAGCACGACAAGCAGGGGAGTCGGTGGGACTATATGCCATCACTCTAGGCACTTTAGCTGCTGGGGTAAATTATGATATTGACTTTGTATCTGCTGATTATGCAATTACAGCAGCACCGTTGACTATTGTTCCGGATGTGGAGCAAACCAAGGTGTACGGCAGTGCAAATCCAACTTATACGTATACGGTTTCTGGTTTAACTAACGGAGATACTCCTGCTGTTGTAAGGGGAATATTGAGCCGTCAATTAGGAGAAAATGTCGGTCGTTATGTTTACCAGCTAGGTACACTAACGACAACCGATAACTATACCTTAACCCTTGAACAAGAGTATTTTACAATTACACCCGCTTCTGTGGAGGTGGTTGTCAACGCAGGACAGCAAAAAGCCTATGGCACTGCCGATCCCGTGTTGACCTATCGTGCTCTAGGACTGGTTAATGGGGATTATGCTGCAACTGTATTTAGAGGAGCACTAACCCGTGTATTGGGAGAAGAGGTTGGTGTGTACGCCATCACACAAGGGACACTTCAACCCAATTCGAATTACGAATTAACGCGTTTTACTTCGAGTGACTTCCAAATTGTAAAAGGGAGAATTGCTGGACTTCAGTTGAACAATCAAACCTTTGTTTACGATGGTTTGCCAAAATCGTTAACGGTTCAAGGAGAGCTTCAACCAGAAGCAACGGTTCGTTATACAGGAAATAATCAGGTGGATGTAGGCACCTATGCAGTTACCGCTACGGTAGATTACGGCAGTAATTACGAGGTATTAACGCTTACTGCTACGCTTCAAATCACACAAGCGGAACAGCAGATAAGCTTTGATTTGGCTTCTCCACTTGTATTAGAAGATACCGCAGCATTTGCGCTCAATGCCACAGCCTCTTCGGGATTAGCCGTGACTTATACGTATCAATACATAGAACATGAGCCTGTGACGATAAGTACAGCCGGACAGGTAACATTACTCACTCCGGGTGTGGTGGAGATTACAGCGCATCAAAGTGGAAATACCAACTATAAAGCTGCAACAGCTGTGACGCGTACTTTGGTTGTGAACAGCAAAGACAGCAGCATCTGGATCTTAGAGGTAGATGGAGTTCGCTATGAAAAACCAACCCAAAATACCTTAATTATTCTTGATTGTGATGGGGGTCAAAGTGATTCTGTTCGCATAGAGGTGACTGTACAACTCGGAGCTACGGTGCTTCCGTCTGAAGTCATCGTTCTGCCAACACCTGGTTATGGAACGTTTGAACAGGAGATCGAAGTACTTGCTCAAGATGGAATACACCGAACAACCTATAAAGTCATCATTGAAAAACGCATTCCATGGGAAGGGATTCTCATGCAGAAATACGACAACGTAGTTTTTGTCAACAACAACCCCAAAACCAATGGAGGCTATGTGTTTGAAAAATACCAATGGTATAAAAACGGACAAAAAGTAGCGGAAAAACAGTTCTTTTCCGAAGGTCCAACGCTAGAAGATAAACTTGATCCCAATGCGGAGTATTATGCTGTACTCTACACCAAAAATGGCAAAGTATTCACTACTTGCCCAATGGGAATCCAACAGAAACACGGCTATGGATTGGCAGTATATCCGAATCCAGTGGCAAAAAGTCAACCGTTACATATTCGATTTGATTATCCGGTAGAACAGTTTACCACAACAGCATACACGGTGTACAATGCCCTAGGACAGTTTATGGTCAAGGGGGAATTAGAACAACCTCATTCAGTTGTTGATTTACCACTCAACCTCGCTGCGGGTAGCTATATTTTAGTGCTAAAAGTAGAAGGGCAATATCGATCCGTTCGATTTGTTGTCAAGTAAATAAAAAGAGGGTGTCCCAAAAGGCCACCCTCTTTTTTTAGGTGTGTTTTGACTGAAATCAGTTGTGTTTAAAGTTTAAAAAATCTACCTCTCAACAAACGGCAAATCTTTTATCGTTTCGTTTGAATCAACTGATTCACGCGATACATCAATACAATACTCAAACAAGAAACCCCAACAACTACATAACCTACAATATCATAGTTCATCAGTGGGCTATTTTTGTGTTCTTGATAAACGATTAAGCCTGCGATAGCAGCGGCTATACCGCCAGAAATTTGTTGAATAGAGGAGTTGATACTCATAAACGCACCTCGGTCCTTTCCTTCAGGAACCGCACTAGTAAGTGCAGAAGAGGGCACCATACGGCTCATAATACCAAACATCATTAAGACATTGATTACCATAACCAACCACAAAGGAATTTGCGCCATATTGGTATAGACTACACAAACGAGCATCAACCAAATAGAGGCTATACTAAAGAGTATGTATTTATTCATTTTATCACTCAATTTTCCGATAAACGGCATGAAAAGCAAAGAGGTTACCCCAGAAACCATGAATAATAGTGGTAATTGATCCGGGTGAACTCCTAAATTGTTTACGGCGAAGATCGTACCAAAAGGCATCATCATAAATCCACCAACCGATAAAAAAGTCGTAGCAACGAATCCGATGCGATACTCTTTATTTTTAAGTGTATTCCACAAATGAGTTAAGGGTTTGTGGTCCTGTTGTAGCTGTAAATGTGCATTTACAGGATGCAAGTATAGAAAAATAAGCAGAGCAATCACGATCGAAAGAGCAACAATCAAGAAGAAAGGCGCCTCCCAAACCCATTTATTAGCAATATACAAACCAATGGGAATGCCCAAGACTTGACTTGCTCCAAACCCCATCTGAATAAAACCCATTACACGACCACGCTGTTGTAAGCTAAAAATATCGGTGATAATAGCCATAGAAATCGATCCGATTACTCCACCGAATAATCCTGTGAAAATACGAGCAGCTACGAGCGTCTCGTAGGAATAGGCCAAACCACAGAACAAAGTACCTGCAATAAAACCAAGGTAGAAAAACAGCAATAGTTTTTTGCGATCAAACTTATCCGCAAACCCCGCAGTTAACAAACCTGAGGCCCCCGCACTAAAAGCATAAGCAGATACCGCAATACCAAAATCTTGCGTGTCCATCGCCAAATTTTTAAGCAATAAATCACCTAAAGGAGCCATAACCATAAAATCCAAAATAACGGTAAATTGGGTAATAGCTAATATAAAGATGACAAATTTCTCATACCTTGAAAAAGGTATTGTTGTCTTTGTTTCCATATTTGAAGGTTAAATGATTGAAACCTCTTTCGCTATATATGAAATTAGAAAATCTAACACTAACGAAAAAAGCATGCAAATATAGGGTATTATTTGTTGTTAACAGTGAACGGTTAACAGTTAACGGTTAACAGTTAACGGTTATCGGTTAACAGTAGATATTTCTAAAATAGATGGATTTTTCTTTGAACGAAAATAGTTATTGGTTAACGGTAAACTGTAAACTGTAAACAAAACTACTATTTGTCGCTAAATTGATAGAAGGTTTTTTTAGCCAATACTTTGTGGTAAAAAGAATTGTTGACAAATAGTAGGATATAAAAATAGGATATGAATGCTTTACTGCTGTTTGTAAACTGCAAAAAATATACCTTTTGCTTCTGTTTGGAGATAAAAAAAGAATACTTCTTTGATTATCATACTAAAAAGGAAGTTAATACTATTTTCTATTTGATTTTTTTATCAGTTCCCTTAGGATATAGCAGCAAAGAAAGATAACTTAGCTATTCCTTTTGAAATAGGTGTCCTTAATAGTTAAGTCATGACCGCAATAGAACCGATAGAAAAGCAACTGTACGAAGAACTTCGCGTGTATACAGAAGAAACGCTGTTTGAAACTGCAGCTGCTGGGCGTCCGTATCGCCCAAAAAGGCCCTCTATTTTATTTGTAAAAAAAGGGTATATTAGAATAAAAGAACAAATTAACGAAATCGAAATTTACAGCGCTTCCTTTCTGTTGATCAACACCAAATACGTTTATGAGATCTTGGAGATAGCACCGCATACAGAATTGCGCCTATTGGGATATAACCGCGATTTTGTTGAACACAGTACGTTTCAGCTCAACAAAGTCAAAGTATACAAAGACCTAAAGAACCAATTAAAACGTGTGTTTACACTTCAACCTGCTGAGTTTACTGTGTTTTGGGACAATATTACCTCGCTTACATACTATACGAAAAACTATAAGGAGATCACCTATGCGGAGCAGATTATCCAAAACTATTTCAATATTCTATTGTATCACTTGGTGAGTATTGTTGCTCCATTGCATGAAGAACAACTTTCACAATTGAACAGACAGCAAAAGCTAACCTACGATTTCGTCAATCTAGTTTCCGCACATTATTTAGAATCCAAAAGCGTACAGTTTTACGCTGATGCGCTGCATATTTCTATTCGCTATTTAAGTGCTGTGGTTAAAGAAGTTGCTCAACGTACTCCCAATCAGATTATCAGTGAATTTGTTGTCAATGAGGCAAAAGCCCAGTTGAGTAACCCCTCTATAGCACTTAAAGAAATTGGAAATAAATTGCATTTTAGCGACCAATATGCTTTTACTCATTTCTTTAAAAAACATCTAAAGATGAGTCCAACGCAATATAGAGCGATGGTATTAGGTGGTAAATAGTACTTTTGAACATCTATTAGGGAAGTTGAATCATTGAGTGTCTGCGTATTTGAACCTACCTTTGTCTGTATTAAACAACATATAGAATGAAAAGTAAATGGCGCACACTACTGGGTGGTTTTGTTGCTGTACTGCTTTCTACTACTTGGAGTTATGCACAAGAGAAATCAAAGCAACTATCAGTAGAAGAGGTTATTAAGTTGGCATTGGAGCATCATCAACAGTTGAAATTAAGTGCTCAACAAAAAGAAATTGCAAATCAACAAACACAAATTTTAAAACTACAACAACTCCCTACTATTGGGGTTTCTGCTACGGCAGCTTATATTGGCGATGCCTTACTTTTAGATCGCGATTTTTCGAAAGTAGGGACGATAGATATGCCTCATTTTGGCAATTCTTATGCAATCCAAGCTTCGGAATTATTGTACAAAGGAGGGGCGATTAAAAAGTCGATCGAATTGGCCAAAATAGGGGAGCAGATTGCCGAGTTAGACTGGATAAACGATCAACAATCGATCAAGTTCTTGGTTATTTCTAACTATTTAGATCTTTATAAACTTTTAAATCAACAAGAAGTTTACCAAAACAATAAAAAGTTAGGGGAGATTCGCCTAGAAAACGTTAAGCAATTCTACAGCCAAGGGATGTTGACGAGAAACGAAGTTATTCGCGGAGAATTAGCTTTGCAAAACATCGAGCAAGCTTTGCTTGTCGTTAGCAATAACATCAACATCGTCAACTACAATTTGAATATAGCGTTAGGCTTGGATGTCAAGACCAAATTGAGTCCCTCTGAAGCCATTAGTGAAAAAGAATTGATGGGGTTATATGCAGATTATTTGGACTTAGCTTATGAAAATCATCCCACGTTAAAAATTACGGAGAAGGCGATATCTGCTGCTGATCAGAAGATTGCTTTAGCAAAAACAGATAAGTATCCTGCATTGGTGGCTATGGGTGGTTACAATATGAGTAGACCCATTACCACTTCCAATCCCGTGATGGATATGTATTCCAATACTTGGCAAGTAGGAGTAACACTGAGTTACAGCTTAGACAATCTTTACAAAACCCCAAAGAAAGTGAAGCTAGAACAGTTGGAAAAGGGAAAGGCAGAAGAAACCCGCGTATTAGCGATGCAACAAGTGGAGATGGGCGTTCACGCTTCTTATACCAAATATGAAGAAGCGATTCAAAACGCACATTTGCTGGAGAAAAGTCAGCAGTTGGCACAGGAAAACTACCGCATTATTGAAGCTAAATATTTGAATCAATTGGCGATTCAAGCTGAAATGACCGATGCGACTAACGCCAAACTTGAGGCAGAATTGCACTATGCAAATGCGCAAATCAATGTACTTTATCAATATTATAGTTTATTAAAAGCAACGGGAACGTTGTAAAATTGCTAAAATTACCATGGAACAAACAGATCATACAACACATACAGAACCACAAGAAAAGAAAAGTCCACCTATTACGATTAATACCAAACAAGAAGTAATCAAAAAACGCAAAATTATTGTACTCAATACGTTGACATTTTTGATTGTTGCTCTTGCTTTCTATTGGCTGTTAACGAAGTATTTTCACATTGGAGACAAAGATTATACTGAATCGGCTCAGGTTGAAGAATACATCAATCCGATTAATACAAGAGTTTCCGGTTACATCAAAGACATTCGATTCATGGAACACCAAGTGGTAAAAGCTGGGGATACGTTGGTTATTTTGGATGACAGTGAGATTCGAACTCAAGTGGAGCAAGCGGAAGCTGCTTATTTAAGTGCAGTAGCTGCTAAAGAAGTGACACTATCTGCCCGACAAACGGCAAGTAATACGATTGGCGTATTTGAATCCAATATTCAAGGAGCACAAGCGCGTTTGTGGAATGCCGAGCAAAATAAAAATCGCTTTCAAAAATTGTTAGCCGTGGAGGCTGTTACCCAACAGCAATACGATCAAATGACGACCGAGTATCAAGCCGCTAAATCGGCCTTTGATGCATTGAAAAAACAAAAGACGACCACCGTACTTTCCGTTTCTGAGATTGATACGCGTTTAGCCTTAAATGATGCAGATATTAAGCGAACCAAAGCCCTGTTAGATATGGCTCAACTGAACCTGTCCTATACCGTAATTAAAGCACCTTATGACGGTGCAATGGGGAGACGCTTAATTAGTGTCGGACAGTTGCTTAATCCGAGTCAACAGCTTACAACCATCGTTCGCCATAATGAAAAATGGGTGACGGCTAATTTCTTGGAGTCACAAATGCCCGATGTACAGGTGGGGACTATCTTGATGATGAAAGCAGATGCTGTTCGAGGAGAGGAATTTGAGGGAATTGTAACGGCTATTTCAGCTGCAACAGGTAATCGATACTCTAGTATGCCAACGGATAATTCAACCGGAAATTTCGTAAAAGTACAACAGCGTATTCCGGTGCGTATTGAGTTTACCGACCAAAATAAAGCCGAAGCAGTGAGTCGCTTAAAAGCGGGAATGAACATGAACGTACAACTAAAAAACAAGTAAGAACAACACACATATTATGTATAATCAAGGATTATTTTACTCTTGGGTGCCCAAACCTATCATGTTATTGCTTATCGTAGTGATTGCGTTGATCTTTTTTGGGGTTAACGGCATCTATACCTCCAATATTACCTATTTAGTCGTACTGGTGCGATGAGTGAATATTATTTATGGGCGAATTATGCTTGTGTGGTGGGAATGGGAACGGTTATGCCACTGATTGTGCGAATCAAAGCGCGTTTTAGAACCAAAGAAATACTAGTAACAAGCCTTACGGGAATTGCGCTCTTGTTTGTTGTGATGGGAACTACCCATCAACCGCAAGTCATCATTGGAGCCTCCTTTCTAATCGGTGTATTTAAGATGCTAGGGATGATGGAAGTCGTTCTCCCTCTAATGTTTCTCTTGTCAAAAGATGGAAATCGCGGTCGATTTTACAGTATTTTCTATATCGCTGTATTGATTGTTACCCAAATAGCAGGATACTATATCACCAAAATTTCATATTATGCCAATTGGCAATTTGGCTACTTAATTTATGCGTCTATTTGTTTAGTAGCTGCTATGATTTGTATTGTCTTTCAACATAACCAGCGCTTTATGCGTAAAGTGCCCTTGTATTATGTCGATTGGCTAAGTGTACTCTTGTATATTAGTTCGTTTATGATTTTAGGGTATATACTAGCCTTTGGAAAACAACAAGACTGGTTCAGATCGGAACATATTCAGTATGCCACCTTGTCTTTTATAATTTTGGCTTTTACCTTCTTTATCCGACAAAAAGTCCTAACGCGTCCTTTCTTATCGCTAAAAGCGTTTAAGAAAAACAATGTGAGACATGGGATTATTATGCTTCTATTGTTGGGAATGTACTTAGCAACAACAAATCTACAAAATACGTTTGCCATGGGGATTTTGGGCTATAATGCCCTAACTAATGCTTCATTAAACATGATGATGATCCCTGGTTTAGTCGTTGGCGCAATTATTTCCTATAAGTGGTTTAATCAGCTATATCCTATTCGAATGCTTCTCTTTATGGGGTTTGCCTCTTTTATGATGTACACGATTATGATGTATTTCTTTATGGTCCCTGAATTAAATTACCACTTGTGGTTGTTACCACAGTTTTTTAAAGGCATGGGGATGGGGATTTTGTTTATTGTGATTTGGTACTATACTTTAGATCAATTAGATATTCCAAGCTTGTTGAGCTTGATTGGTTTTGTCCTGTTGTGGAGAACCTTTATCTCCTTGGGGATTTTTAGCTCCCTGTTTACATGGTTGCAATATAAATTACAACTTCAGAGCTTGAGTAATTTAGCGGTGTATTTAGACGACACACTGCTGATGCAATCGGGTGGAGCTATCAACCTAAGTGCAGTACAACTCAATGCGATTCTCGCTGCAAATAAGATTATTTTCGGTTTTTTAAACATCCTGGGTATAGGAATTTTACTCTACGTCTTGTTTCACCATTATGGTCGAACAAAGGATGTACTAACTCGAATCCGTCTGTCAAAAATCGGACAACTGTGGATCAGTACGAAAGATCGAGAAAAAATAGATGAACAGTTACATACATAGGGTTATAGGTTTGTACGAAAAGCAGTTTTCTTTTTTTTTAGAGGCTGCTTTTTTTGTTGGTTGATTGTCTCGGTTTGTGCGGTTTGTTCTTTGTGAGGTTTGTGAGGTTTGTGAGGTTTGTGAGGTTTGTGAGGTTTGTGAGGTTTGTGAGGTTTGTGAGGTTTGT
>NZ_JBMVQP010000016.1:0-80539 GCF_050522425.1 Myroides sp. C6-3
GGCAAATACGGAAACGTATTCTACGATGAGACGAACAACGTATTCTACTACATCAAAGAAGATGGTAGTCAAGGAACTATAGATTGGTCTTCAATCAATACGACCAACTCAAGTTTCACTTTAGTGAACGATACGTTGACGATTACTGATTCTGATGGAAATAAAGTAGAACTAGCTGCAAGTGAAATTGCAAGCAGCACTGCTTTCGTTACAGCTATTGTGAATAAATTGAAAGGCAAATACGGAAACGTAGTGTACAATAGTACAGAAAATAAATACTACCAAATCAAAGAAGATGGAGAACAAGAGGAAATTGATTTAGGAGGAGGTACTTTAGTAGGAGACGTAACCGGAACAGTTGGAGCGAATCAATTGTCGAATATTCAAGGAAAACCAGTCGTTGCGGATACAGTAACGAATGGACAAGCCTTAGTGTTTAATGGAACATCATGGGTACCTGGTACGCCAGATGTTGATGTAAGCAAGATTACAGCTGGTAAAGAATTGAAATCAGACAGTTCGATTACTGTAACAGATGGGGCTGGAGTGCTTTTAAAAGAAGCGACAATTCAAGTAGCTGCTAACGGAATCAACACAAGCCATATTAAAAATGGAACGATTCTCCCAGAAGATTTAGCTGCTTCACCAGCCGCTAACCAAGTGTTGGTGACAGATTCGAATAGCGTTCCAGGATGGGCTAATCCTGCTGTAATATCAACCTCTCCTTGGTTGATTCAAGGAACAACAACAGTCGCAACATTAAATACCCAAAATATTTTCCAAATGGGTACAGTAGCTGTTGGGACAAATGAAATTCCAAGTACAGAACCAACAGCAAAACTATATGTTGCTGGGGATGTGGTATCAACAGGAAAGTTTATCACAACCAATTCCGTTTATGCGGATTACGTATTTGAAAAATACTTTACCGGAAGCTCAGACATCAAATTAACTTATGAGTTTAATAGTCTGAAGGACATTGCAAACTTTGTGAAAGAAAATCACCACTTACCTGGAGTAACACCAATTAGTGATTTGAGTAAAAATGACAAAGGATATGGATTTGATTTAACCAATTTATCCGTGGAGCTATTAGAAAAAGTAGAAGAGTTGTTTTTACATACCATTGAGCAACAAGAGCAAATTGATCAATTGAAAAAAGAACAGCAAACAGTCTTAGAACGCTTAGAAAAAGTAGAACAAATGCTAGAGAAAAAATAAGCAACAGTAGTAATTGGATCCTTGCTGAGATTCTTTTTCAGCAAGGATTATAAAGAAAAATATATGAAAAAAGTATATATAATACTGTTTTTCCTATGTTCTATGTTGGTTATGGCTCAGACTCCAGGAGGAGTAACAGGAACAACGATAGAATATTGGTTAAAAGCAGATAAATTGACCACTACAACGGTACAAGATGGAGATGATGTGTCAATTTGGATGGATCAATCGGGAAATGCAAGACATTTTACAAACTCCACTGGTTCTTACCCTAGATTTATTAAATCGGCGATGAATTTTCATCCCGCAGTAGAGTTTTACAATGACGAAGACGCATCGAATGCTACGAATGAAAGACGAAGATTAGAATCAGTTGGAAATTTTCAGATGGATCCTGATAAATCTTATTTTGTCATTTGGATTTCTCGTTTAGAAAATGAATCTTTTTCCGGTTCGTTAAAATATGCCCCGGTATTCACCTTGAATAGTACCTCTAGTGGAGATAATTACGGTTGGACAGCAGGTACAGGTTCAACGGCTCAACGCTTATGGCATAAAACGAGAGGGAGCTCATATACGCATAGTAATGACGGGAATATCTATGGTATAGGAATTGCCATGATACCGAATAAAAGGAACACACCTCAAAGTCAGATACTCAATGGTGTAGAGAGTACCTCAACCATGGCTGGACGAACCATGGCCACTGCACAAACAAAAAGCGTAATTGGAGGAACGAGTGCAGGAACTACTAATCCGTACTACTACTATGGTGAAATCATGGAAGTCATTGTGTTGTCAAAACCAGCAGGAACAGATGGAGCAGTTTTAACTGCGGATGAACTGCGCAAAATCAATACGCATTTAGGTATTAAATATGGGGTAAATTTTGAAGGTAACTATATCCTATCCAATGGAACCCTTGTTTATAGTAGTATTTTACCAGGATATTATGACTATGGAAATGATGTTTTCGGTCTAGCAAGAGATGATCAAAGTGGATTGTATCAAAGACAAGCCATGAGTACAGATAATGCTGTTTTAGCCGTATCATTGGGGGAGTTTCATGAAACCAACGAAGAAAATCCATCCACCTTAGCAGATAAAAATGCCTTGATGTTTGGAGCAAATGGACTAGATGGAAGTGTGCCTTACAGCCACTTGGCGGGAACGAGTTTTATGAATTACACTCTGCAGGTGCATACAGACCCTGTAACAGGAGTTGTGAAACAAGAAAAACTAACTACTTTATTTAACTATAAACTTCGAGCCAAAGCTACAGGACAAAGTTCTTATACGGTGAATGCACGTTTAGGAATCGGAACTTGGTTGTTGGTGAGTACCAATCCAAATTTTCCACCAAGCCAATCGCGCATTTACAAAGTAGTCGATGGTGTGGCAAATAATGTGGTCATTAACGATGGAGATTACATTGGTTTTACCTCTGAATTTGTTGCTCCTGGTGGAGTAAGCAATGGATTGAGAATGTGGTTAAACGCCTCTAAAGAAGACACGATTTCGGTCGATAATCGAGGAGAGGTGATTAACTGGGTGGATCACTCTGGTATGGGAACAACATATAGAAAAAGAGGTGCGAATGGATCAGCTCCTTTATACTTAGCAAATGAAGAGCAAACAAACTTCCATCCAACGCCCTATTTCCGAAAATGGGAAGACTATATGATTACAGATAAGGCGGCTATGTCAAGGGCTGTACCCGATGATGTCGCTTTTTATGCTGTAGTAAATCACGATTTTGAAAGCTCATCAAGATCCTATTTTATTGGATTTGGTCAACAAACGATTGGAACCAACGCCAGAAGACCGTCTTTTGGAGTATATAAAGGAGGTTCGAGCAATATCGATGGATTAGGACGTATTGGTTCTTCCGGGTTAACCAATAGCCCGAGTCGATTATTTAATCCTGGAGCAACAACTATTGCCGGATATCATTGGAAGGTGGGAGCAAGTGTGACCTTTGAATTTGATGGAGGACACTCTGAAACAGTAACCCATAAATATAATAACGTTTTAATGAATGGACCGGGGATGTTAGGATTGGGAAGTTCCTCTAAAACCTACACCTTAAAAGGAATGATGCCTGAAGTGATCCTATACGAGGGAGTATTAACAGACAATGAGAAAGAGAGAATTAATTCTTACTTGGGCATCAAATACGCCATTACTATTAAGCTAGGAATGTTTGGAGCTGAAAACTTCAACTACCTACTTTCTGATAATACATCCATTTGGAATGGAAATAGTACTGCTAATCGAAACTTCCACCACAATGTAGCTTCCGTTGTACGAGATGATGATGCCGATTTATACAACTATCAAGCAAAATCTACAGACGTAGGGTCGATTGTTCACATGGGAGTGGGAACGAAGTTGGGAAGTGATCCCGTATTAGGTGTAATTAAAAAAGATAGAACAGCACTTACCTGGGGACATAACAATGGAGCTTTATCCACATATTCTTTTGCTGGAAATCAAGAGATTTGCGGTGAAATGGATTCCAAGTTAAACGGTAGAATCTGGATGGTCGATAATACGGATTTCGATCAGAGTGTTCTTGTGCGTGCCGCTACGTCAACGTTTCCATATAATGGAGGCAATTGGCAGGTGTTTTTACTTATTGCGGATTCTCCAACTAAAATAGCAAATAACCAATGGGACCGCGTGATTCCAATGGATTATCTATTCGATGGACATCAGGTGAATTATAAATTCCCTAAAGATCAAAATACCTATTTTACATTTGCAGGAAAAACCCTTCCGGGTATTTGTGAATCATGTGATTTTAGTGGTGTTAAGAAATTGGAGTTTACCAAAACCAATTGGGCGAAAGGTTCTACTTCCAATTCGTATAATTTAGGTGATGGATTTACAGCTGATGTTAAAGTGTCAATTGAATCACCCGCAGCATTGAGAAGTCACTATCCGCGACCATCATCACTTAAATCACTACGCGAATACAGACGTAGAGGAACAGGAGATAATAAAATGGTTACAGAAGTGACGTTGAAACAAAACGGAGCCCTTCGAGCAGCAGCCTCAACTTTTGAAATCTTTGAAATTGATCGCTATGGCAGTCGATTCTCGGATGTAGAGGTGTATGGTGTTTGTGGTAGCGGTATCGTTATGCCGAAGTTGAGTTATACTGCTAAAAAGAATTCATATCGCATTACGGGAAATAAAGCCAAGGGATATACATCCTCTAGTTATGCCTCGCCTAAAGGTAGAATGTATGTAGAATTTGATGTACCTGTAGAAAAAATCTATGTTGTACACAAATTTACAGGGCGTAATGGTTCTGGAACAATGCGTATAGGAGTAGGACCTATAGAATTCTATTGTCTACCACCAGAACCAGAACCAAATGAAGAGGGCTTGATCTTTACCAAACAAGGGCCACCAGAAATCTTGTTGTGTGAGGAAGCAGTCTATACGTTCCGCATAACCAACACAAACTGTGCGCCTTATCAAGTAAATTTCGCTGATGTTTTACCAGCGGGCATGCAATGGGTAGGAGAATCGCTATCCATAGATGAAATAGCCCTAGCACAAGCTACAGTGAATGCTTACGAACAAAGCCGCACCTTAAATATTCAAAATTTAACCGTACCAGGTACCTCGGTGTTAACGTTTAGGGCGAAAGCCGTCTTTGAACTTGATGCTCAACCAGGAACTTATGAAAATAGAGGAGTATTAAGCTATCAACCGCTAACGGGAGGACAGGGAACAGTAGAACTACTAAGCTGTGATCGCTTGTTAGAAGGCTGTCAACCAACCCGAACAATCGCTACAGGTGATCCGACAGCAAGACCCCTGCCTATTGAGGTCGTAAGTACAACCGCAGATAAAGGATGTTATAGCGAAAATGAGGTAGTCACTGTATTCATAAAAGTAAAGAATGCGAACGCTTTCAACGTAGAGGATATGTTACTTGAATTAGACTATAACGAGGAATTTAGTTATGTCAATAATTCATTAACCTCTTCTACGATAAGCCTAACAGGAACTGTTCTAGTCGATACAGCTGAAGCGGGAAGTATCTTGATTGAGGACTTTGTTTTGCCTCCTGGAGAACACACTATTTCCTTTAAGGTTAAAGCACCCACAGAAGCGAATTTAGTTAGCGTAGATATTGATCCGTTAGATCCTTCGTTAGGCCAAATCGAATCACCATTGTTTATTGATTTTGATTTCATTAACGAATCGGACGATGTTTGTCTAAATGCAATTACGTCTAAAGCTTATGGTTCATTGGAGCTAGGGTATTGTGTAGTTTGCTACTATGATCCTGTACTAGGTGATAATGGAGATATCCTCGATTCAGCAGGCTATTTAGCGATAACAACATTGAATAGACCAGATAAAAGTTGGATTCCAGCAAGAGGAAATGCCTTTATCGTGTTAGAATCTAAAACAAAAGGATTTGTGATTTCGCGTTTAACCACAACGCAAATCATGCAACTCTCACCAGTTGAAGGAATGTTGGTTTATGATACAACAATGCACTGTCTGAAAATGTTTAATGGTACAACTTGGGGTTGTTTAGACCAAGGTTGTGTGGATGAATAGTTAATCAAGGTGGAAAAAGACCATATGAATGAGTCTTTTTCCACCAACTTAAAATGAAATTGCTATGGAGAAAATAAAATATAAAAGTATACTCGGATGGGGATGTTGCTTGATTTTGGGAATGGGAACGGCCTTCGGACAAACAACTATAGGTAAGAAAACAGCTGAGAACGAAACGGTTATCCTAGATTTTAAGGGGGAAGACAAAAGAGGAATTATCCTGCCATGGGTACTCGAAGAAAATCAAGTTGTCTCGCCAGTAGGAGGTACCTTAATTTTTGATTCGAAAGATAAAAAAGTCAAATACTTTAAAGGAGGAACAAGTCCAGGTTGGGTAGATTTATCGATTCACGAAGGACAGGTCGACTTGAGTACGCAAGCGTCGTTTGCCGAAGATGCAACGGTAACACCTACCGTAATTGGCAGTAGTTCCTCCACGGCACAAGGTGTTCTAGTACTGGAAACCACAACAAAAGCTATGGTGCTACCTAAAATGGAAAGTCCGCATTTAAATCTTTTGAGTCCTCAAGCAGGTACTATGGTTTTCGATACCGTGTCTAAAATGCTATGTATTTTTAATGGAAACGAATGGTCTTTTTGGAAAGTTAATTAATTTTTAAAAAATTATAATAAAATAATAGGTATTACGTTAAAAATACAGGTAAAAAATCATACGATGAAAAAGATAAAATATAGTATAAGTCTAGTTGTTAGTTTTTTGGGCTGTGTTGTGCAGGCCCAGAATGGCGAACAAAATATCGTTGTAAATACGGGAGTCATGTTTGTGGCACCCGATCAAACGATTGCAACGCATTTTGATTTTTCCAATACCGAAAAAGGGAGAGTAGTCAATGATGGTACGGTCTTTTTTTTCCAAAACTTCAATAACGACGGGCAATTTAGCTTTAGCAAGCAAGGTAAAAAAGCCCAAAATAGCACAGTTGTTTTCCGTCGAGAAAGTCAGGAAGAAGGGGAACAATTGATTAGTGGAAATGCGATTACTGAATTTTTTGACCTCGAACTAAGTAGTAAGACGCCAGTTGTTGCTTTTGATTTGAAAAACAATCTGGATGTTTACGGCACGCTTACTTTTGACGAAGGTATTCTAAAAATAGATGAAACGATTAATCCGATCCACCAATCCTCATACGGAATGCTAACGTTCCACCAGGGAGCTTTAGCTTCTAATGCAAGCGATCGTTCGCATGCTGAAGGTAAAGTGGAAAAGATAGGGAAAGAATATTTTGACTATCCCATAGGGGATCAGACCTATTTTAGAGCAGCGGGTATAGGAGCGCCACAAGATATCCTCGACGCCGTTGTTGGGGAGTATAAACTAAAAGATACCTCTTTTTTTGCTGAACGTCAAGCGAAAACGGGAGTAGTCAAAGAGGTAAATACCAATGAATATTGGAAACTAGAAGGAAAATTAAAGAAAGACGAAACTGTTATTTTGAGTCTAACATGGGATGAGCGCACAACGTTACCGACGATGATGGCTAACCCAGAAAACGATCTTCACATCATTCGTTGGGATGAAGAACAACAACTTTGGGTAGATGAAGGCGGGGTAGTGGATATGTCTACACGCACCGTAACAACACCAACAAAAATAAAAGACTTCGGCTACTTTACGCTGGGTACAGTCAAAGAAGATTGGATTCTCGATGGCGATGTGGTGATCTATAATTTAGTTACACCAGATGGCGATGGGAAAAATGATTATTTCATTATTGACAATATCGTAAAATACCCGAATAATCGCGTTGAAATTTACAACCGTTGGGGAGTAAAAGTATTTGAAACAACAAATTACGATGCTCTAGGTGATGGAAGTACAAATGTATTTAGAGGGTATTCAGAGGGTAAGATTACAGTAGATCGCAAGAAAAAATTACCGAGTGGTACGTATTATTACATCGTTACCTATGAGTATAAAGATGCTAATGGAAGTCGCATGATTAAAAAAGCAGCTAATTTACATTTAGAGACCAATTAAATCAGGAGCAAATGAGACTAAAAAAAACAACACGAAAGGTATGGCTTGTCAGCTTAGGTTTGTTGGGAATCACGCAAACTTATGGGCAGCAAGATCCACAATATACCCAATACATGTATAATCATTCCAATATCAATCCTGCGTATGCGGGGAGTAGAGAAGGCGTACATATTTTTGGCTTGTACCGCACACAATGGGTGGGATTAGAAGGTGCACCAAAAACAGCAACACTTTCAGTTAATACACCTTTGGGAGAATCAGGACTTGGTTTGGGGGTAAACTTTACCAATGATCATTTAGGGGTAATGGATGACAATACGCTATCGGTAGATTTATCCTATGCGGTTGATATCAATCATCAGTATAAACTGGCATTCGGGTTAAAGGGATCAGCGAACTTACTTGATGTAAATTACAGTAAATTACACATTTACAACCCAACTGATCCTGTGTCAGCGGATGATATTAAAAACGAATTTACCCCCAATATAGGCGCTGGATTGTTTTTGTATTCAGATAAAGCCTATGTTGGATTATCAGCACCCAATCTATTAACTAGAACGCGTTATGATGACAATGATGTGCAAACACTCCGTCAAAAAATGCACCTCTATTTAACAGGTGGATATGTATTTGACCTGAATTCAAACTTGAAATTTAAACCTGCCACGATGATTAAAATGGAGCAAGGTTCTCCTTTGCAAGTAGATGTTAGTGCCAATTTCATGTTCTCAGATAAGTTTACATTAGGTGCTGCTTATCGTTGGGATGCCTCTGTTAGTGCATTGGCGGGATTCCAAGTTTCAGAGCAAATTTTTGTAGGATATAGTTATGATGCAGAAACCAGTAAGTTAGCCCGTTACAATTCAGGTTCACACGAAATCTTTCTGCGCTTTAGTTTGTTTAACAGCTTCAAACGCGTTGCCGCGCCGAGGTTCTTCTAAAATCAGCATTATGGTGAAACAAATGATACAAATGGGTTTACTCACACTAACGTTAACCGTGGTGAATCTAGGATATGGTCAAATTAGAAAAGAGAAACAAGCCGATAAAAGTTTTGATCAAACGGCATATATTAACGCTATCGAAATATACGAACGTATAGCCGAAAATGGCTATGTCAATAGTTCAGTGCTCCAAAATCTTGCGGACGCTTATTACTTTAATGGAAAGCTTGTAGAAGCAAATAAGTGGTATACTGAACTTTTCGAGGGAAAATATGACAACAAAGATTTGGCACGATTGCCTTCTGAATACTATTATCGCTATAGCCAAACGCTTAGAGCAGTTCAAAATTATGAAAAATCTCAAGAATTGATGAACCAGTTTGCGCTCCTTGAAAAAGAAGATGGAAGAGTAAGGGAGTATAACAGAAACAGAGCGTATTTAGCTGCTATTGAAAATAATTCCAGTCGATATGATATTCGATTACTCAAGATCAATAGCGACTATTCTGACTATGGAGCAACGGTATTAGGAAATAAACTGGTGTTTACTTCAGCAAGAGAAACACCGCAACAAAGTAAAAATAAAATTCACTCGTGGACCAATGAAAGCTATACGCGCTTGTATACAGCGGTTATCGATAAAAATGGACTCGCATCACCAGAGCAATTTCCCTTAGGTGATGATGTGTACGTCAACGATGCTACAGCCGTTTTTACAAAAGATGGCAAGAGCATGTTTTTTACTAGAAATAATACCAAACCCAGTGGGAAAAGCAAGCAAAATAAAGCGCATAATTCATCGTTAAAAATATATAAGGCTGTTAAACAAGCGGATGGGTCGTGGGGACAAGTAGTGGAATTACCGATCAATTCGGATAATTTCAATACTGCCCATCCCGCTTTAACACCAGATGATAAATGGCTGTATTTTGCCTCCGATCGAAAGGGAACTATTGGTCAATCTGACTTATATCGCGTCGCATTGTTTGCTAATGGAGGATATGGTGCCGTGGAAAATTTAGGAAAAATAATCAATACAGAAGGTAGGGAAAGTTTTCCTTTTATCTCTGCTGAAAATAAGCTGTATTTTGCCTCAGACGGACATCCAGGGTTAGGAGGAATGGACGTTTTTGTTTCTCAGTTGTTTCCCAATGGTAGTTTTGGTCCGGTTATCAATATGGGAGAACCTATCAATAGTAGTATGGATGACTTCGGATTCTTTTATGATATAGAAGAGAAAAAAGGATTTATCAGCTCCAATCGCCCAAGTGATAAAGGCTCCGATAATATCTATTTATTCGCTCCAATCCAATGTAAACAAACAATTGAAGGAAAAGTATACGATTTAGATACGAATGAAATCTTAGCGGATGCCAGTATTGTTCTATCTGATGCCCTGTACCAACACACGGACACACTTCGAACAAATGCAAAAGGAGAATACCGCATTGTAGATTTAGATTGTGGAGTGAAATATCGTATCAAAGCAGAAAAAACAGCTTATAATACGGTAGAAATTGCCTTTACTATAAAAGAAGAAACAGAACCTAAAAAGGTAGATATAGGATTAGAACGCACGGAAAAACCACTGCAAGTGAACGATGATTTATTCAAGCGACTGCAATTGAAACCAATCTATTTTGATTTTGATCAGGCAACTATTCGCAGAGATGCAGCCGTCGAATTAATGAAAATTGTCGAAGTAATGCGCGCTTATCCTACCATGAGAATTGATGTTCGCTCCCATACAGATAGTAGAGGAAACGATCAATATAACCTGAGTTTATCGGATCGTCGCGTCCAAGCAACGATTCAGTGGATGAATGAACAAGGAATAGAACGCAATCGATTAACAGGACAAGGCTATGGCGAAACACAACTACTCAATCATTGTAGTAATGGCGTTCGTTGCTCAGAAGCAGAACATCAAGCCAATAGACGAAGTGAATTTATTATCCTAGCGATATAACACATACAATAAAACTAGTCCTATAGTCGTGACAAAAATCTTTTTAAAAATCTATTTTAAGAAGAAAAAGATTCAGCTGTTCCCCCCTTAGAACAGCTGAATTGTTTTTTTATACGAATTTCCTTAAGTGACGATTACTAAGGGATTCAGAAGACATACTACTTAAAAAATGAAAATAACAGGAGTTAAATAACGAATATTAAGCGTGTTTAAAATGCTTATTTATCTTAAAAATAAACTTATACAGTATTTTATTGGCTGTTATTTAGATTTTTTTTATTAAATTTATGTAAAAAAATTGCTATAAAATGAAAAATAACACATTTGATACTTATGCGTTGTTTGACAGTTACGGAAACAAACACGATTTCATGCTGATGGAAATTGATCAAGCGCTTCAGCTAGGAAGTACTTATATCGAAGCCTTGAGTAAAAAAGATTTTCTAAAAGTAATCTACATTACAGAGGGTGAGGGAATTTACTATGCAGACTTAGAGGCATTTGAAGTAAAGAAAGGAGATATTTGTTTTGTGCGTAATTTTCAACAGCATCGCTGGAACTTTAATCGAAACGTTAAAGGTTATGTGATCAATTTTACTTCCACTTTTTTAACCAAGTTTATTACGAATCATCAATTCATTCAAGATCTGTCTTTTTTCAACCGTTTTACCTCTCATAATATTCAAGAACACAAGAGTTCTTGGCATCGAATTGATGATGCCATTCAAAATATACGACATGAATTAAAAGTTGAAATAAATAAGCATATCAACTTGATTCGCATCTATTTAATGGAAATACTCTTGATTTGCAAGAGAAAAATAGATCGAAAAAATGAAGTGAAAAACGAAAGTGTCAATTCTAATATTTTGATTGAACAATTTGAACAGTTGATCGAAAATCATTTTTATGAATACAAGTTTCCAAAAGAATATGCGAAATACTTATTAGTTACCCCAAATTATTTGAATAGCATCTGCCGCAAGATGAGAGGGAAGTCTGCTGGCGACTTAATTCGCGATCGAATTCTCCTTGAAAGTAAGCGTTTGCTTATCTCAACTAATTTATCAGCAAGTGAAATCGCTTTTCGTTTGAATTTTAAGGATAGCTCTTACTTTACGCGCTTCTTTAAAAAATACTTACACGTGACTCCCGATGAGTATAGACGTAATTTGTAAGTACACGAAGGGATTGATTCCCTATTGAATCCTAGTCTACCTGTAAGAAATCGTTAATAATCTCCTGCATTTCCTCAATAGAAACAAGTTGTGTATCGGGGTGTTGCTTAAGCCATGTCGCGTTGACCTTTGTTAAGTCTTCGGTTGGAAAATTTTTGTCTTCCAATAGCTTTGCAATCTCCTGACCTTTATCCAAGGGTTGTTGTAGAAACTTACCAAGTTTAATCTTGCTAAAAAGCTTCATTTGGCGCATTTGCTTTTCAAAATAAGCCAAGTGCTCCGTAGCCTCCATAGCCAATAAACCAGCGTGAATAATTTCAACTACATCTAAATCCCATTGGGTTTTGTGGATGAAAGATGCAAGTCCCTCATTTTTTACCGTATTGTAGTAGTAATCCACACAATAACTTGCAAAAGCATCCGGATGTAATTCATCATCGCCTACTTCTGCATGACGCAAGTAATTGATTACAGAAATATTAGAATGAACAACGGCTAGAGCAGTAGCACTCGCTATTGAATCAGTAGACAACAAAATACAAGGAAATTCTCTCATAACAGTGGCTTAATTAAAAGACAAAGGTAATTCAATTGAAAAGCAAATCATAACTTCCCAACCTTATTTCCTCTTCTTTTAAAAACAGGAAGCCACCTAAAAATTGTGTTTTTTTATGATAAATAAAGGGTAAATTAGCAAATAAGAGATAACTTTGGTCGTTTAAAAAAACTAAAAATTTAAATAAAATACAGATGAGAAAGCTTATCTTATTGAGTGTTATCGGTTTGTTTTCTTCGTTTGCTCAGGCTCAAGAACTTAGTACATACCAAGAAATCGGCGAAATAGAGGAGAACAAGAAGGGGAAAAAGAGTTATTTCGGATTTGTAGGGGGGTATAACCACAGCAGAATCAGCAAAGAAAATAGTGCAAGACAAAAGGGAGGTTTTTACACGGGAGTTACTTTTGAGTCTTTTCTGGAAGAAAAAGCTTCTTTCCAACTTGATTTGATCTATACGCAAATGGGAGTTCGATTGAAAGATCATGGAACACTTTTTAATCCGAGACAAAATGATCGCATAATCATGAACTATCTCGCGTTGTCTTATATGACTAAAGTTTACCTTAGTGAATTCTATCTTCAAGGAGGAATACAAGGGGCTATTTTGGTAGAAGCAAGAGAGGAGATAAATGGAATCAAAACTTCGCGTTGGGATGATTCAAGTCCTTTTGACTTTGGTCTTCTCTTAGGTGGTGGATTTCAAGTGACCGAAAATTTTTACTTTGATATTCGCGGGTATTTTGGATTAGTGAGCATTCACCATGAAAAGTTAGAACTAAGAGAACAATACAACTATAACGTGAGTTTTGGATTAGGCTTTAAGTTCTAAAAAATATAAAATCAAATAAAAAAGGGAACATTAGCGTTCCCTTTTTTTTATTTATCTCGCAATTAAATTTTGCGTCTTTTCATTTCTGTTTCGATTAAATCCAACTCGCGATTCGTTTGACCTTTTACCGAAGTGTTCTCTTGAGCACGTCGAATTAGGTATGGAATCACATCGCGAACAGGACCAAAAGGCAAGTATTTTGCCACATTGTAGTTCGCTTTAGCTAAGTTAAAGCTAATGTTGTCACTCATTCCGTATAATTGTCCAAAGAACAATCGTTTGTCGTGGTGAGCAATTTGGTGTTTCTCCATTAGTTCAATAACTAATTTCGAACTGTTTTCGTTGTGCGTACCAGCAAATAACGCCATGCAATCCATGTTCTCTAACATAAAAGTAACTCCTGCATCGTAATTGATATCCGTTGCGTTTTTGTCCACACAAATAGGCGATTGGTATCCTTTTTCTGCTGCGCGTTCTCTTTCAATTTCCATATAAGCTCCGCGAACTACTTTCATTCCAATGTGGAATCCCTCCGCTTGCGCAATAACGTGTAGATCTTTTAAGAACTGTAAACGATCCCAACGATACATTTGCGCCGTATTGTAGATTAGCGCTTTTTCTTTGTTGTACTTGCGCATCATATCAAGTACAATAGCATCTGCTGCGTCTTGCATCCAGCTGTGTTCCGCGTCAATTAACAACAACACATCGTGATCATAGGCAAATTTACAAGCCATGTTGAAGCGATAAACAATGCGTTCCCATTCTTTTTCCTCTTCAGCAGTGAAAGGCTTTCCTTCTCCTTTTTTGACAAACATATCAAAACGACCAAACCCAGTTGGTTTGAAAACAGCAAAGGGAATCGCATCTGGTCTTCCTTTGGCCAATTCAATAGTCTTGATGGTCATGTTTAAGGCCGCATCAAATTGCTCCTCTGTCTCTTTTCCCTCTACAGAATAATCCAACACCGATGCAACTCTACCTTGATTATACATCTTATCCACAACGCTTAAACAATCCTCCTCGTTGATTCCTCCACAAAAATGGTCGAAAACCGTCGAACGAATTAAGCCTGTAACTGGTAAATGGGTTTTGATGGCAAAATTAGCTAAGGATGAACCCATTTTTACAAGAACGGGTTTGCTAATCATTTTGAATAAAAAATGAGCTCTCTTCAACTCACTATTATTCTTAAGTGCGAATGCTACTTCTGTATTGTTAAATAAGTTTTTCATTATTTGGTAATAATAAATGTTAGGCAAATATAGTTACTCTTTTACTTTTAATTCAATTTTTTCTCCTTTACTTTGTCTATAAATAGAAAGTAAATGATAAAAGTAGAAACACCAGATTACCCTATTTATTTT
The DNA here is from genome assembly GCF_050522425.1 of Myroides sp. C6-3. Lineage (NCBI taxonomy): Bacteria > Pseudomonadati > Bacteroidota > Flavobacteriia > Flavobacteriales > Flavobacteriaceae > Myroides > Myroides sp. C6-3. The sequence goes on from NZ_JBMVQP010000016.1 coordinate 14,655, forward strand.
GGCGTTGAACAATATGCTATTTTAGGTGCGTATTTAAATGAAAAGCAATACAGTAAACTATTGATCCTTACTGATTCAACGTGTAATGAACTGTGTATGCCTCACTTCTTGGCTCATTTACCTACAATGATTCCTTTCGAAATTGTCGAAATAGAAGCAGGTGAAGAAGCAAAAAACCTAGCTACTTGTCAAGGCGTTTGGGAAGCCATGCTCGAGCTTGGGGTAGATAGACATAGTGCTGTGATTACCGTTGGAGGGGGTGTCGTTTCTGATCTGGGGGGCTTTATCGCTTCTGTTTATATGCGCGGTATTGATTGTTTTGTGGTCCCAACTACCTTATTGGCCATGGTGGATGCCTCCGTAGGTGGAAAAACGGGAATTGATCTACAAGGGACTAAAAACTGCATAGGCTCGTTTACCATGCCTAAAATGGTTATTATCGACGCATTATATCTCGAAACACTAGATCCAAGAGAACTGAAATCAGGTTATGCCGAAATGCTCAAACACGGACTCATCTGTGATCTAAGCTATTTTAATCATTTAAAAGACATCGCTCAAGTTGATTTTGGAGCGATTGAAACCTTGATTTACCACTCTGTCGTGATTAAATGCCAAATTGTACAAGAGGATCCAAAAGAAGCTGGCGTACGCAAAATACTCAACTTTGGGCATACGATCGGACATGCAGTAGAAAGCTATTATTTGTCAAATCCAATAAAAGAACGTATGTTACATGGAGAGGCTGTTGCTGTGGGAATGATCATTGAAGCGTATCTGTCAACTGTTATTTTAGGGTTAAATTCGGCAGTTTATCAAGAAATCAAAGAATCAATTCAATATATTTATGGGAAAGAAATATTTTCCAAAGCTGACATAGAAGAAATCCTCACGTGGTTGAAGTTTGATAAAAAAAATAGAGCAGGGGAGATTCGAATGGTTTTATTGGCGAATATTGGCACTGCTTTTTATGATCAGGAAGTGAGTAAGGATTTGATTCTTAAAGGATTTGAGGATTATTTAAAATAGTGATTATTTTAAATGTCTTTTTAAGATTTGGATTTAATATTTTGTTACATTTGCCCTCGTGAAAATAGATGTTTTATATATTAGATTATGTGTCTCATCTCGGAGAAACATCAAGCGTTTTGTCAGAAAACAAAAGGCTAATTTTGTATATACAATGATTAAATATTTTAAAGAAGCGTTGAACTCGTTTCGTTTTCGACATAAGCTTCCCATAGTATTTGCCAATATTAGAGTTTGAAAAGCGGTTTCATTACCGTTTAAATTAAAATAATAATAACTTTTAAAATTGACTTTTCAAATGAACACAAAATACGTTGATTTAATCAATCAGACTTTTTATTTTCCTCAAGAGGAGTTTAAATTAAACAAAGATAATCTTCAATTTCACAATATTGATTTAATGGGGTTAGTTGAAAAATACGGCACTCCTTTGAAGTTTACTTATTTACCTAAGATTTCAGACAACATTGCTAAAGCTAAAGGGATCTTTAGAAAGGCGATGGAAAAAAACAAATACAAAGGAAATTACTACTACTGCTATTGTACCAAAAGCTCGCATTTTTCTTATGTGTTGAATGAGGCATTTAAAAATGATATTCACGTAGAAACATCTTCCGCATTTGACGTTAATATTGTTGAGAAATTACTGGAAACAGGAAAAATAAACAAAGATACCTTTGTGATTTGCAATGGATTCAAGCGTTCTCAATACATTGATAACATAGCGAATTTGATCAACAATAAGCACGAGAAAACAATTCCAATTATCGATAATTACGAGGAGTTGGAATTATTGCAAGATCAGATCGAAAAGAAATTTAAAATTGGTATTCGAATCGCTTCTGAGGAGTCTCCAAAATTTGAATTTTATACCTCTCGTTTGGGAATTGGTTATAAGAGTATTTTGCCTTTCTACAGAAAGCAAATCGCTGAAAATCCGAAAGTGGAATTGAAAATGTTACACTTTTTTATCAACACGGGGATTCGTGATACAGCTTACTACTGGAATGAGTTGGTGAAGTGTTTGAAAGTGTATATTACCTTGAAAAAAGAATGTCCGACTTTAGATAGCTTGAACATTGGTGGTGGTTTCCCAATCAAAGATTCTTTGGCTTTTGAATTTGACTACCAATATATGGTAGACGAAATTATCAACCAAATTAAGATTGTTTGTGAGGAAGCAGAGGTAGATGTACCTAATATCTTTACAGAGTTCGGCTCTTATACCGTTGGAGAGAGTGGAGGAGCTATTTACGAAATTCTATACCAAAAACAACAAAATGACAGAGAGAAGTGGAATATGATTGACTCTTCTTTCATCACAACTTTACCAGATTCTTGGGCAATTAACAAAAGATTTATTATGTTGCCTATTAATCGTTGGAACGATGCTTATGAGCGTATTTTGTTAGGTGGATTAACGTGTGATAGCGATGATTACTACAATTCAGAGCAAAACTTAAACGCTATTTATTTGCCGAAGTACAATAAAGAAAAACCATTGTATATTGGTTTCTTTAATACAGGGGCTTATCAAGATACAATTGGTGGGTTTGGTGGTATTCACCACTGTCTGATTCCGCAACCGAAACACATTCTAATTGACAAGGATGAAAATGGAATTATCGCATCTGAATTGTTCTCTGAACAACAAACGGCAGATGAAGTTTTAGAAATATTAGGTTACAACAGAAATAAATAAACACTAAAATTAAAAGATTAATAAAATGAGTAAAGGACCAATTAGTCAGTTTATTGAGCATCAATATAGACACTTTAATGCAGCTGCATTAGTAGATGCTGCAAAAGGATACGAATTGCATTTAGCAGAAGGAGGTAAAATGTTAATCTCTATGGGGGGTGCAATGAGTACTGCTGAATTAGGGATTTCATTAGCTGAAATGATCCGTCAAGATAAAGTTCACTTTATTTCTTGTACAGGGGCAAACCTAGAAGAGGATGTGATGAACTTAGTAGCGCACTCGCACTATAAACGCGTGCCAAACTACAGAGATTTAACACCAGAGCAAGAAAGAGAATTGTTAGACAATCACTATAACCGAGTAACAGATACTTGTATTCCTGAAGAAGAAGCATTCCGTCGTTTACAAAAACACTTGGAAGACGTATGGCACGCTGCTGAAGCAAAAGGAGAGCGTTATTTCCCACACGAATTCTTATACCAAGTAGTGAACTCTGGAGTATTAGAGCAATACTACGAAATCGATCCTAAAGATTCTTGGATTGTTGCTGCTGCTGAGAAAAACTTACCTATCGTTGTTCCAGGGTGGGAAGATTCAACTTGTGGTAATATCTTTACGTCAAACGTAATCAAAGGAAAATTAAACGTACATACTGTAAAATCAGGAATTGAGTACATGATCTACTTAACAGAGTGGTACCGTGCTAATTCAGGTGGTAAAGGAGTTGGATTCTTCCAAATCGCAGGGGGTATCTCTGGAGATTTCCCTATCTGTGTTGTACCAATGATGTATCAAGACTTAGAATGGGAAGATGTTCCATTCTGGGCGTACTTCTGTCAAATCTCTGACTCTACGACATCGTATGGATCTTACTCAGGTGCAGTGCCAAACGAGAAGATTACATGGGGTAAATTAGACGTAGATACACCGAAATACGTAATTGAATCAGATGCAACAATTGTGGCTCCATTAGTGTTTGCATACATTTTAGGTCAGTAATGAATAGAAAAAAATCTCAATAAAATAATTGGCATTTTATTTGTTAATTAGGATTTAGCTATTACATTTGAAAACGAAATAAAGCAATAAATATAAAATGAAGAGAGTAATTGTTGATTACGCGAAATTAACAAACGAAATTTTGACACTTTTAGTGGAGAAATTTCCTGATGGTTATGACGATTCAGATATTATTCGTTTTAAAAATATTAAAAACGAAACTGTTGAGGCTGTTGAAGTGAGAACAGAAGACACCATCTATCTAGTTAAAGTAAGTACTAAGTTAGCCGATCGTATCGAAAACTTCGATGACGAAGATGAAGATGATTTTGTAGATCCTGCAGATGATTCATTAGATGCATTGAAGGATTTAGAAATTGCTGACGAAGAAGATTAACAGTTTCTAGTAATATAAAGAAAGCTATCGCATTGCGATAGCTTTTTTTGTTTAGGGTAGTTTAGTATTCAGGATTTTGCAAGATGTTCAAAGAGCAAACTGCAATACAATCATATCTTTCATTTGTTTGCCATTTTCAAATAGGGGTTCAGGATAGTGATCGAGAAAGAAGTTTTTGCGTACTTCGTGCGGTACAAATCCATTGCGTTTGTAAAAGCGGATTTGATCCTCTCCCGTATCGGATGTCCCTACAAGCAGGGTTTCATACCTTTGTTGCTTGGCTAGTAACTTGATCTGCTGAAGTAGAAAACTGCCAATGTGCTGGTTTTGATACGCCGTACTCACCGCTATGTTTTTTATTTCTAGGCAAGTGGAATTTTGTGTATATAGACAGAAAACAGCAAGCTCTTCTTCGTCTTTCCACACACTGTACACTCGACTCTCGTATAAATATTGTTCAATAGCTTCCACTGTTTCGTCTGCTAATAAAAGCAAATGCATAGGGTATTGTTTGTTTTGTATTTCTTTTATCTCAAGGGATTCAAGTAACATAAATGATCGATTTAGTTTAACGCAAAAGTACAATCTTTCTCTTAGTTAAGAAACTTGTGCCCCAAAAGTGAGAATAGTACGCTTTTGAAGTTATTCTCTCTTTTAATGTGGAGGAGAATAGAAGAATTTATGTAAAATTTGAATATATTTGCAACCATTATAAAAAGACAATAAGTTACTAAAAATATGAAAGCAGGTATTGTAGGATTGCCAAATGTTGGAAAATCAACACTATTTAATTGTTTATCAAACGCTAAAGCACAAAGTGCTAACTTCCCATTCTGTACAATCGAACCCAATGTTGGAGTTGTAAACGTGCCAGATCCTCGTTTATTAAAATTAGAAGAGTTGGTGAATCCAGAGCGAGTTTTACCAGCAACAGTAGAAATCGTTGATATCGCTGGATTAGTAAAAGGTGCAAGTAAAGGTGAAGGATTGGGGAACCAATTTTTAGGAAATATTCGCGAGTGTAATGCAATTATCCATGTTTTACGTTGTTTTGACAATGATAATATCGTACACGTGGATGGAAAGGTAAATCCAATTCGAGATAAAGAAACCATTGATATTGAGCTGCAGTTGAAAGACTTAGAAACAGTTGAAAAACGATTAGAAAAAGTTAAAAAGGCAGCTAAAACAGGAAATAAAGAAGCGCAAGTAGAAGCAGATTTATTAGATCGTATTAGAGAAACGCTGTTGGCTGGGAAATCAGCTCGTACCATTGAAGCGAAGAATCAAGACGAGGAAGTGCTGTTGGAGGCATTCCAGTTAATTACAACGAAACCGGTATTGTACGTTTGTAACGTCGATGAAGGAGCAGCTGTATCTGGAAATGCTTATGTAGAGCAAGTAAAAGAATTGGTTAAGGACGAAAATGCTGAAGTAATTGTTTTAGCCGTTGGTACAGAAGCGGATATTACAGAACTTGAAACGTTTGAAGAGCGTCAAATGTTCTTAGAAGATTTGGGATTAGAAGAGCCAGGTTCGTCAAAATTAATTCGCTCCGCTTATAAATTACTGAATTTACAAACGTATTTTACAGCTGGAGTAAAAGAGGTAAGAGCTTGGACGATTAACGTTGGGGATACAGCACCACAAGCAGCTGGAGTTATTCACTCAGACTTCGAAAAAGGATTCATTCGCGCTGAAGTAATTGCATATAACGACTATGTGGCGTTTGGTTCTGAGGCTAAAGTAAAAGAAGCTGGAAAATTAAGAGTGGAAGGAAAAGAATATATCGTAAAAGACGGTGATGTAATGCACTTCCGCTTTAACGTATAAGCATAAAGAGATCGGAATTAAAAAAAAGAGAGGTTTACTAAAACCTCTCTTTTTTTGTATATTTAAGTTTTGATTGTTAGAATATGCTAAAAAAAATAGCACACTTTATCAGGGTGTTTACCCTGTGTTTTTTTACATTTGTTCTGATGTATGTAGTCCTTTTTTATGCATTGGCTTTGATACCAGTTATTGGAAGTAAAAAGGAGAGTCAACCCGCAGAAGACAAGGTACTCGTCTTTTTGTCTACGAATGGCGTGCACACCGATTTTGTTGTGCCCCTAGTGAATCCAGTGATGGATTGGCGAACAAAACTCGAGTTGCCTTCAAATCGAACGCAGTGGTTGGCTTTTGGATGGGGAGATCGCGGGTTTTATTTAGATACTCCAAGCTGGGGTGATCTTCGCTTGACGACTGCCCTGCGCGCAATTTCAGGTACGGGTGATGCAGCAATGCACGTAACGGCTTATCGTTATTTTGTAGAAGGAGAAGATACGGTACAGTTAACCTTAACGAGAGACGAATACCTCGCATTAGTACATTATATTGACGCTAGCTTTCAAGCGGAACAAGAGCGCTACAAAGTGATTGAGGCGATAGGGTATGGAAAATCAGACATGTTTTACGAAGCCAAGGGAAGTTATAGCTTGTTTTACACCTGCAATACCTGGGTTAACCAAGGATTAAAAAGAATAAATCAAAATGCAGCCTTATGGACCTTACACGATCAAGGAATATTTAGGCATTATAAATAAATATGATACAACGAATACCTTTTAAGAAGATTGGGCTTTTATTCAAAAATTCAGTCGTAGACTTTTTAGATGATCGAGCAACTACATTTAGTGCTGCTTTGTCGTACTATACCATTTTTGCTTTACCTCCTTTAATTATTTTAATTGTCTCTGCCTCGGGGTTCTTTTTGGAAGAAAAAGACGTTTCTGCTTTTTTTTATCAACAAGTAGGTGAGTTAGTAGGGCCTAATACTGCTAAAGAAGTAGAAGGAGCAATGAATAATGTCACAATCAACCGATCAGGTATATTGCCCACAATTATTGGTGTGGCCATGTTGTTGTTTACTGCTTCAGGTGTGTTTGCTGAAATTCAAAGTTCGATTAATTACATTTGGGGATTCGTAGCAAAGCCTGAGAAAAGCATGATTCGCTTACTGAAAAATAGGTTGCTCTCTTTTGCTATGATTGGATCTGTTGGTTTTTTGCTACTCGTTAGCTTGTTGATCAATTCGCTTGCGAGTATCCTCTTTGAGTACCTGACAACCTATTTTGCTGAATCCACCATTTATTTGGTTCAAGTGGTCAATAATGTTATTGTCTTTTTAATTATTACGCTTTTGTTTGTTGTGATTTTTAAAACCTTACCCAATGGGGTCCTTCGACTAAAGGATGCTTTCGTTGGTGCTGCTTTTACAGCTGTGTTGTTCATGGTTGGTAAATTTGGTATCGGTGTTTATTTGGGCACAACAGCAAAATCGTCTTTATATGGTGCCGCAGGATCAATCATTATCATGCTGGTTTGGGTTTATTATTCAGCGATGATTCTCTATTTTGGAGCCGAATTTACCAAAAATTACGCCTTGTTATTTGGTAAACGAATTAGACCCGGTGAGTTTTCTTTAGAAATTGATAAAAATGCCATCAAAAAGCTTGAAGAATAGAAAGTTTAACAGGCGAAAAAACGGTATTTACAAATTTTTATCATTTTTATTTTACCTTAAATAGTAGTATTTTAGCACAAATTCCAACAATTTATATGCAGAATCAAAATCAATATACTGAAGACAATATTCGTTCTTTAGACTGGAAAGAACATATCCGTATGCGTCCGGGTATGTATATCGGTAAACTTGGTGATGGATCGTCCCCTGATGATGGGATTTATATTCTAATTAAAGAGGTAATCGACAATAGTATTGATGAGTTTGTGATGGGCACAGGTAAGACTATTGAAGTTACACTAAAAGACAAAATGGTTACTGTTCGTGACTTCGGACGGGGTATTCCCTTGGGAAAAGTAATCGATGTTGTATCGAAAATGAATACCGGGGGTAAGTATGATTCCAAAGCATTTAAAAAATCAGTTGGTCTAAATGGAGTTGGTACAAAAGCAGTCAATGCCTTGTCTACCTATTTTCGCGTTGTATCCGTTCGAGAGAATCAACAAAAAGCAGCTGACTTTTCTGCGGGTAATTTAGTAAACGAGGAGGAGTTGGTCGAAACAACCAAGCGAAAAGGTACAAAGGTATCCTTCGTTGCGGATGAGAAAATTTTTAAAAACTACAAGTATCGCAAGGAGTATATTGAGCGTATGCTCAAAAATTACTGTTACCTAAACAAAGGACTAACGATCATCTTCAATGGAGAGAAGTTTTATTCAGAAAATGGATTAAAAGACTTATTGAATGAAAATATCGATGTAGAAGATCAAGTGTATCCAATCATCCATCTAACAGGGGATGATATTGAGGTGGCGATTACCCATAGTAAAACACAGTATTCGGAGGAGTATTATTCGTTTGTTAATGGACAAAATACTACACAAGGAGGTACACATTTAGGTGCATTTAGAGAAGCATTGGTTCGTACGTTAAAAGAATTTTACAACAAAAATTTTGAAGCGTCCGATATTCGCAAGTCTATCGTTGCAGCGATTTCTGTGAAAGTTGAAGAACCTGTATTTGAATCGCAGACTAAAACGAAATTGGGATCTACGGATATGGGACCTGATTTACCTACGGTGCGTACATTTGTCAATGACTTCGTTAAGACGCAGTTGGACAACTTTTTACATAAAAATCCAGATATTGCTGATGCTTTGTTGCGCAAGATTTTACAAGCAGAACGCGAACGCAAAGAATTGTCTGGAATTCGTAAAATTGCCAAAGAACGTGCGAAAAAAGCCAGTTTACACAACCGTAAATTGCGCGATTGTCGCGTGCACTTTACCGATATCAAGAACCCAAGATATTTAGAGAGTACCCTTTTTATTACAGAGGGAGACTCTGCCTCTGGATCGATTACAAAATCTAGAGATGTCAATACACAAGCGGTATTTAGTTTGCGTGGTAAACCTTTGAATTCGTATGGAATGACCAAAAAAATTGTGTACGAAAATGAAGAGTTTAACCTGTTGCAAGCTGCTTTGGATATTGAAGAAGATTTTGAAAGCTTGCGCTACAACAATATTGTAATCGCAACGGATGCCGATGTCGATGGTATGCACATCCGCCTGTTGTTGATTACGTTCTTTTTGCAGTTTTTCCCTGAATTGATTAAAGAAGGACATTTGTATATTTTGCAAACACCACTTTTCCGCGTGAGAAATAAAAAAGAAACGATCTATTGTTATAGTGAGGAAGAACGCGTAGCAGCGATCGAAAAATTAAAACCCAAACCGGAAATCACGCGATTTAAAGGGTTGGGGGAAATTTCACCAGACGAGTTTCAGCACTTTATTGGTGAGAGTATACGCCTAGATCCTGTAATGCTTGATAAATCGATGTCTATCGAAAAGATGTTAGAATTCTATATGGGCAAAAATACACCAGATAGACAGGAATTTATTATCGATAATTTGAAAGTTGAACTTGATGTTGTAGAAGAATAAGCTATGAGTACGGAAGATAATTTGAATGACAATAACCTAAAGGACGATATCCAACCCAATAACCTCGAAAAGGAGGATTTTGTAGAAGATCATACGGAATTACAGGAGGAAGAAGAAGAAAAAGAGACGATTACCAAGGTTACAGGCATGTACAAAGAATGGTTTTTGGACTATGCTTCTTATGTAATCTTAGAACGTGCTGTACCGGCAATTGAGGATGGTTTTAAACCTGTTCAACGCCGTATTATGCATTCAATGAAGGAGTTAGATGATGGTCGATACAACAAGGTAGCTAATATTGTGGGGCATACCATGCAATATCACCCACATGGTGATGCGAGTATTGGCGATGCTATGGTGCAATTGGGGCAAAAGGAGTTGTTGATCGACATGCAAGGAAACTGGGGGAATATCTTAACGGGTGACGGTGCTGCTGCTTCGCGTTATATTGAAGCGCGTTTGAGTAAGTTTGCCCTAGAAGTATTGTATTCACCTAAAATTACACATTGGCAATCTTCTTATGATGGTCGTCGCAATGAACCAATCAATTTACCGGTTAAGTTTCCTTTGCTACTAGCACAAGGAGCAGAGGGAATTGCAGTGGGATTGTCAACCAAAGTGTTGCCACACAACTTTTTAGAGCTCATTGATGCCTCAATAAAAATATTAAAAGGCAAACCTTTTACCTTGTTTCCCGATTTTCCAACGGAGGGAATCGCAGATGTTTCTGCGTATAACGATGGGTTAAGAGGTGGGCGTGTTCGCGTGCGTGCGCGAATTTCTCAGCTGGATAAAAATACCTTAGTCATTACTCAAATTCCGTTTTCAACAACTACTACCTCGTTGATTGATAGCATACTAAAAGCGAACGAAAAAGGGAAGCTGAAAATTAGAAAAATTGAAGATAACACAGCAGCAAGTGTTGAAATTCTCATTCACCTGCCTGCGGGAACTTCTCCAGATAAAACGATTGATGCTTTGTATGCATTTACTGCTTGTGAAACATCGATCGCTCCATTGGCTTGTATTATTCAAGACAATAAACCCCTCTTTATTGGAGTTTCGGAAATGCTAAAACGCTCTACGCATCAAACGGTGGATTTGCTTAAACAAGAGCTTGAAATTGAACTTGATGAACTAGAAGAGAGATGGCATTTCTTATCCTTAGAGCGCATATTCATCGAAAACAGAATCTACCGCGCTATTGAGGAGGAAGAAACTTGGGAAGGGGTGCTTTCAGCTATTGATGAAGGATTAAAGCCGTTTGTGGTTAACCTGAAAAGAGCTGTTACTCAAGAAGATATTATTCGATTAACGGAAATTCGAATCAAGCGTATTTCGCGTTTTGACATTGATAAAGCCAATCAACAAATCGAATCACTGGAAGGTGATATCGAACAAGTAAAATACAATTTAGAGCACCTCGTTGATTTTGCCATTAAGTACTTTACTAATTTAAAAGAGAAGTATGGTAAAGGCAAAGAACGCAAAACAGAATTGAGAAGTTTTGATACCATCGAAGCTACTAAAGTAGTTTTGAGAAATACTAAACTGTATGTCAATAGACAAGAAGGGTTTTTCGGTACTTCACTGCGCAAAGATGAATATGTTTGTGACTGTTCGGATATCGATGACATCATCGTCTTTTTACGCGATGGTTCTATGGTAATTTCCAAAGTAGAAGAAAAACGCTTCGTTGGTAAGGATATTATCCATATTGATGTATTTGCAAAAAATGATAAACGAACCATTTACAACTTGATTTACCGCGATGGGAAATCTGGACCTTCTTATATCAAACGCTTTAATGTGATGAGTATTACACGTGATAAAGTGTATGATTTGACTCAAGGTAATCCAGGTTCTCAAGTCTTGTATTTTTCTGCTAATCCCAATGGCGAAGCAGAAGTGGTAACCATATTGTTGCGTCAATTGAGCAATGTGAAGAAGTTAAAGTTTGATCTAGACTTTGCCGAATTACTGATCAAAGGGCGTATTGCCAAAGGAAATTTGGTGACAAAATATGCCATTAAAAAAATTGAACTTAAAGAAAAGGGAATCTCCACGTTGCGTCCGCGCAAAATTTGGTATGATGATACAGTTAGACGATTAAACGTAGAAGGTAGAGGAGAGCTATTAGGTGAATTTAAGCCGGAAGATCGACTGCTGATTATCACGCAAAGCGGTAAGCTGAAAACCGTCATTCCTGAATTAACTACACATTTTGAAGAGGATATGATTGTCTTGGAAAAATGGAAGCCAACAAAACCTATTTCTGCTGTTTACTACGATGGTGAGAAAACGAGATACTATGTGAAACGCTTCGTTGTCGAAAATGAAAATAGAGAGGAAATCTTTATTTCGGAACACGAGAATTCAAAATTGGAATTGGTTTCAACAGACTATCGCCCGAGGATAGAAGTTGTTTTTTTAAAAGTAAAAGGGGTTCAGAAAGAAAGTTTAGTTGTTGATTTAGAGCAGTTTATAGCTGTTAGGGGAATTAAAGCTTTAGGTAATCAATTGACGACGGACAAAGTCAAACAAATTGATCATTTGGAGTCTTTACCCTATGAAGAAATAGAAGAGGAGGAAGAGACAACGACCTATGAGTTAGAAGATATGCCAGATATCACTATTGATGAAGATGGACAAAGTAGCTTGTTTTAGTTAAAATAACAACAGCTGCAAGCGTGTAAAAGGATACTAACTAATAGGAACACATGAAGGAGAGAAACTATAGACAAGTTTTAGGATTAGCTCTAATCGCTGCTTGTAGCGCTTATGGGCAAACGCCATCCAAGGATAATTTATTCGATACGGAAGAGGTGCACTCGTTGACTGAACGATGGGATTTATCTCCAACAGCTAAGGGAAATACTTTTACAATTTCTCCATATAAGCCTATTTATCTCTTACCCGCTCGTTGGTCAAGTAAACCCAATGCTCAGCCATTTAGCTATAGTGAGCATATGGGCAGACCCGATGCGATTGACTACAATGAAACAGAAATTCGCTTTCAGTTGAGTTTTAAAACTAAAGTAGCAGAAGGCCTTTTGTTTGGTAAAGGTGATATTTGGTTGGCTTTTACGCAAACGGCTAATTGGCAAGCGTATAATGAAAAGGTTTCAAGACCTTTTCGCGAGTTAAATTACGAGCCAGAAGTTATTTTCAACTATCCGTTGGATTTCAATTGGGATAATCTGAAATTCAAAATGGCTGGAGTGGCGTTTAATCACCAATCCAATGGAAAGAGCCAGCCTACTTCTAGAAGTTGGAATCGCTTGGTTTTTCACCTGGGAATGGAATACAAGGATTGGACTTTTATGGTTAAACCTTGGATGCGATTGAAGGAAAAGAATAAAAGTGACGACAATGCAAGTATTACGGAATACTACGGAAAGGGGGAATTAACCGTGGCGTACCAGCGTAATGGACAGGTTTTTACGTTCATGATGCGAAACAATATGCGTTTAAATGACCATTACAAGGGATTTCATGAATTTACGTACACCTATCCCATTAAGAATAACCTCAAAGCATTCTTTGTTGTCAATAATGGATACGGTGAATCTTTGATTGACTACAACTGGAATCAAACGACAATTGGCGTTGGAATTTCTTTAATGGAATGGTACTAAATCGAGTTATAAAAAAAGAGAGCATTCGCTCTCCTTTTTTTTATCATTAGTATGATGTTCATGCGTTATAGTATAACAACTACCTATGCTGCTTTTATTTTTCCTTTTGTAAATCTTGTTGTTTGGCTGCCTTTTTTAAAGAAAAGACTAAGTAACACAAGAAGATTGCAAAAGCTAGAAAAGAAAACCAATTGACCTGTATAGACCAAAGGTGTTCCATGTCTAATTGATAGATACCATAAACCAACAGGAATAGGACTAAATAGGTGGTTATTTTCTCAAATTTTTTATTCATATCATTCAAATTAAATCGTCATAGAAAACAAAGCGCGCTCTGGTTTATTGCGTTGTAAACGCAAATCCAATGCCATACATATATTGCGAACGAATGCTCGACCTGCTTTATTTACAGTAATGACCTGGTCCTTGATGGTGATTAATTGATCCTTTTCCATTTCTTTTAACTCCTCTAAAATAGGAGTGAAATTAATCAAATCTAAATCACTGCTAATGTCTGTTTTAAGATTGCACATTAAATTTAGGATATGTTTTCTAATAATCAAATCTTCTTCACTTAAAATATGACCTTTAACTACAGGAATTTCATTTTGCGCGAGTAATTTGTAATAGGTTTCAATGTGTTTTTCGTTTTGTGCAAAAGCTGTCCAACTATCACTAATAGAGGAAACCCCTAATCCAATCATCAAATCAGTTTTAGACGAAGTATATCCCATGAAGTTTCGATGAATAGCATTGGTATTCATTGCCTTGTATAAGCTGTCTGTTTTTAAGGCGAAGTGATCCATCCCAATTTCGCTATACCCTTTTTCTTCCAGTAGTTTTTTTCCTATTTCATATAATTTTCTCTTTTCTTCATCTTTGGGTACATCTTCATCCTTGAAACCGCGTTGCCCATTGCCTTTTATCCACGGTACATGTGCATAGCTGTAAAAAGCTAAGCGATCCGGCGAAAGCGATTTGGTCTTTTCAATTGTATCAATAACATGCTCTATTTTTTGAAAAGGCAAACCAAAAATAATATCATGAGAAATAGAGGTATAGCCCATTTCCTTGGCCCAAAGAGTAACTTTAGCGACATCGTGAAACGTTTGATTACGATTTATGGCCTTCTGTATCTCGCGATTATAATCTTGTACGCCAAAACTAACTCTTCGAAAACCAAGGTTATATAAAGTTTGTAAATGCTCTTTCGTTGTATTATTAGGGTGACCCTCAAAGCTAAATTCGTAATTTTCTGCTTTTATCCCACGAGCCAATATACCCGTTAGTAAAATTTCTAACTGTCGGGGTTCGAAAAAAGTAGGTGTACCACCGCCTAAGTGAATCTCTTTAATCCGCGGTTTATCTTCTAAGAGCTCACAATACAGCTTCCACTCCTTTAATAGTGCTTGAATATAAGGTACTTCCACTTCATGACGCTTGGTAATGTGTTTATGACAACCGCAAAAGGTGCATAAACTCTCACAATACGGCAAGTGAATGTAAAGACTAATACCTTCACTTAAATTAGTCTTGTCAAAAGTTTCCTTAACACTTTTGAGCCACTTTTCACGAGAAAAAGTAGTCTCATCCCAATAGGGAACAGTGGGATAACTCGTGTATCGAGGTCCTGGAACATTGTATTTTTGAATTAGAGGGGTAGCCATTTTTCGTATATTTGTAACAAATGTAACAGGAACAAAATCGAATAATACTGATATTTGTCACTTGAATAAAAATATTTAGATGAAATACCCTATGAAAAATAGTTTTTTAACAGCATTACTAGTAATGTTTTCCTTTTTTAAGGTTAATGCTCAGGAAGTTAAAGCAAAAGAAGTAGTAAGTCCAACCGTATTTGAGAAGCAAATAACAGCGAAAAAAATACAATTAATTGATGTACGTACACCCAAAGAGTATCAAGAAGGTACAATTTTCAATGCAGTGAACATCGATTATTTAGGAGATGACTTTGAAACAACAATAAAGAAGTTAGATAAAACGCAACCCGTGTATATTTTCTGTCAATCTGGTAAGCGAAGTGCAGGAGCAGCAGCAAAGATGCAAAAAGAAGGATTTGAGGTGATTGAATTAGCAGGAGGGTATAAAGCGTGGAAGGCTGAGCACGACTAGGTTTAATTTATCAATTATTTAAGAATTCACAGTATTGCATGATTGAAATAATTGCTATTTTTGGAAAAAAGGTAAAGTATGGATATAGCATCATTTGGAAGTTTTTTAAGAACATTAGTCATTATAGTTGTGATCTATTATGCTTTTAAATTGGCGATGCGTTACTTGTTTCCCCTTTTTGTCTATAAAATGGCAAAAAAAGTAGAACGTAATTTTCAACAGCAACAGCAAGATTTCTATCAACAAAATAGCGCAACTCAAGAAGAATCAAATTTCAATAATCAAACATCGACGGGAAAAGATAAATTTCCACGTTCGACGAAAGTTGTTGGAGAGTATATCGACTTTGAAGAAGTTGATAAAAAATAAAAAAATAATAAAGCAAAAATGCCCCAATTAGTTCATCACTTTTGGGGCATTTTTTATTACTTATTTTCTCGTCTTGTGAAAAAACGCAAAAACACAAAAAAGCCAAAAGCAAAACTCCTTATCTAATCTTAAAATTACTTACTTTAGCTAATTGAACAGAATTCACTCACAGCAAAGTTAATTTTATAGCATGAATGCAGTAAAAAAGTATGTACCACATCTATTGGTGTTGGTTGGTTTTATCGTAGTAGCTTTACTCTATTTTTCCCCTGTTTTACAGAATAAAGTCATTTATCAGTCTGATATTGTACAGTATACGGGAATGGCGAAAGAGCAAAACAATTTTAGAACAGAATTTGACGAAGAGCCCTATTGGACCAATAGTGCTTTTGGTGGGATGCCAACCTATCAACTAGGCGCTAAGTACCCCTATAATTTTGTTAAGCACTTAGATACGGCTATTCGCTTTTTACCGCGTCCTGCAGATTACTTATTCTTGTACTTTGTCGGATTCTATGGCTTACTACTCGTTTTGGGAATTCGGCCTTTAAAGGCTTTTATTGGATCTTTAGCTTTTGGGTTTTCCACGTATTTAATTATCATCTTAGGTGTCGGACACAACGCTAAAGCACATGCTATCGCTTATATGCCCCTAGTTGTTGCAGGAGTAGTATTGGTTTTTCGAAAGAAATATGTAGCAGGTGGAATTTTAACCGTCGTGGCAGCTGCACTTGAAATTAGTGCGAATCACTTTCAAATGACGTATTACTTATTGCTTTTCTTACTTGTTCTAGCAGGGGTATATACCTGGGAATACATCAAAGAGAAGGATTGGAAAGGCTTGGGAATAGCATATGCCATCTTGCTTGGAGCTGGGATATTGAGTATTGGTGCTAATGCAACCAATATCATGGCCACAGCAGAATATACTCAATTTAGTACTCGTGGATCCAGTGAATTAACTTTGGAACCGGATGGATCGCCAAAAGAATCTTCTAATGCAATGAGCTATGAATATATCACAGCCTATAGCTATGGTATTTTTGAAAGCTTAAATTTAATTGCTCCACGATTAACCGGAGGGGCAAACAATGAAAAATTAGACAAAGACAACGCTATTTCAAAATATTTCGTGTCGATGGGGGCAAGTCCTCAACAAGCACAAGAAATGAGTAAGCAAGCTCCAACGTATTGGGGCGATCAGCCTATCGTAGCTGCACCTGCTTATATTGGAGCTGTCGTTTTTTTCCTTTTTGTGTTGGGAATGTTTACTGAAAAACGCAACCTCAAATACATTTTTTTTATTGGAGCTCTTGTAGCCCTTGTGCTATCGTGGGGGAAAAACTTTGCGGTCGTAACGAATTTCTTTATCAACTTTGTACCGATGTACAACAAATTTAGAGCAGTATCTTCCATCCAAGTTATCTTGGAAATGTGTGTTCCTGCACTTGCAATACTGGGGTTATACAACTATTTTAAACTCGAACAAAAACAAAAAATTGAAGCCCTAAAGAAAACGAGTCTGGTCGTAGGTGGCTTGTTAATCTTGCTATTCTTCATCAAAGGGACTCTTTCTTTTTCAGGTTTAAATGACGATTACTATCGCATGGCTTATGGAGAAGTAGGACCTGGTTTTGTACGTGCTTTAATTGAAGAACGCAAAGCGATGTATACCAGTGACCTAATTCGATCTTTGCTTTTGATTTTAGCTACGGCTGCTGTTCTATTTGTCTTAGCTAAAGACAAAATAAAAGAAAGGTATGCTTTAGTTATAGTAGGGCTACTGTTGGTCGGTGATTTAGTAATGGTAGATCGCAAATACGTCAACGACGAATCATTTGTTTCAACTCGAAAAATGGAGGAACCTTTTGATATCACACAGGCAGATAAGCAAATTTTGAACGATCCAACGCACTTCAGAGTATTTGACTCGCAAGGGGGATTGAACAGTGCTAAAGCTTCTTATTTTCATCATTCTCTAGGTGGGTATCATGCAGCAAAGCCTAGGAGAATTCAGCAATTAGCAGATTATCAATTGGAGAGCAACCCAATGACGGTCTTTAATATGATGAACGTGAAGTATATTATTCAGGCGGATGAAGAGGAAAGAAGCGTAGCGATGCTTAATACAGAAGCGAATGGAAATGCTTGGTTTGTATCGGCTGTACAAAAAGTAACTACCGCTGATCAAGAAATGGAAGCGTTGAAAACGATTAATACCAAAACAACAGCGGTGTTCAATACACGCGATTTTGAGCAATCGCTTGCTGATACCTATGTTGTTGATTCGCTAGCGACAATCAAGCTGACATCTTATAAAGCCAATCAGTTAACCTATGAAGCAGCAAATGCTAATGATGGTTTAGCTGTGTTTTCGGAGGTTTACTACCCACACGGGTGGATTGCAAAAGTGGATGGGCAAGAAGTGCCTATTTTAGCGGTAGATTATGTTTTACGCGCCATCGAGCTTCCAAAAGGAAAGCACACGATCGAATTTAGTTTTGAACCTCAAGTGGTGCAAACAGGTAGTCGAATCGCTTTGGCTAGTAGCATACTCATTGTATTGCTTTCAGTAGGAGCAATTGCACGAACAAGCACAAAAAGAAAAGAAAAATAAATGCGGTCAATGACTTGAAATGGAAAAGAAAAAAGAAAAGAAAAAAGTACTCATCCTTTGTTACTATTGGCCACCAGCAGGCGGACCTGGCGTACAACGATGGTTGAAGTTTGTAAAGTATTTACCCGATTTTGATATAGAACCGATCGTGTATGTACCCGATGGGGCTAATTATCCGCTGATTGATACCAAGTTAGAATTGGAGGTTGATCCTGCGGTAACTGTATTGAAGCATAAAATTAAAGAACCGTATTCCTTGGCTAAGCGAATAGGTGGACAGCGCGCTCAAACGATGAGTTCTGGTATGATTCCACAAGAGAGAAATCAATCTAAATGGGACAAATTACTGCTTTGGATTCGAGGAAATATGTTTATTCCTGATGCGCGTGTCGGTTGGGTAAAACCTTCTGTTTCCTATTTGTATGCGTATTTAAAAAAGCATCCAGATATCGATACAATCATAACAACTGGTCCGCCTCATAGTATTCACTTGATCGGATTAGCGCTGAAGAAAAAACTGAATGTAAAATGGTTTGCGGATTTTAGAGATCCCTGGACAACAATAGGTTACCACAAGGAACTTAAACTATCAGATCAATCTAAAAGCAAACACGCAGCACTTGAAAAAGAGGTGTTAAACACAGCTGATCAGTTGATTGTAACAAGTAAAACAACGCGAAGAGAATTCGAAACTAAAACGGATAAGCCTATTGCGATTATTACCAATGGGTATGATGTTAGTCATCTAGGAAAAATTCCCCTAGATGAAAAATTTACGTTGGCTCATATTGGTTCTTTTCTCTCCAATCGAAATCCAAGGGTTTTGTGGAAGGCCATCAGTGAATTGAGAAGAGAAAATAAAGCCTTTCACGATGCATTTGAACTGAAGTTGATCGGCAAGATCAGCGATGATGTGCTGCGTACAATTGAAGAATTTAAACTCTTAGCATGTACAGATAATAGAGGATATGTCGATAATGAAGAAGCTTTGAGGCAAATGCGAGCTTCTCAAGTATTGCTCTTGGTTGAAATTGATTCGGATGATACAAAAGCAATTATTCCGGGGAAACTCTTTGAGTATATGGCAGCAGAACGCCCTATTTTGGCTATTGGTCCGGAGGAATCTGACTTTTTTGAAATTATCGAACAAACGAATGTTGGACGAAATGCACTTTACAGTGAAAAAGATAAAATTCGAGAAATTCTACTTCAATATTTTGAACAATATCAACATAATCAATTAAAAGTACACGCCATGGGCTTGCAGTATTTTGGACGCAAGAGATTAACAGAGCGTTTGGTTAGCCTTTTAAGAGAGGAAAATAAGTAAGAGAGAGGAGAAATCGGAGCGAAGCGTAGATTCATCGAACTTCAAAACAAATCTAGCCAAAGTGAGATAAATTAAAAAAATAAAGGACGTGTGCAACTCGTCCTTTATTTTTTTATAGTAATAAGAAAGTAGTTTGGATTGAAAAATTTGGTCCCCTTTCTTCTCTCTTCTTTCCTGTCTCTAATAAAATTATTTTAATTTATTCTTTAAGTATTGTCCTGTACTTGATGCAGTGCATTGTACAACTTCTTCCGGTGTTCCAAAGGCAATCAATTGCCCACCGTTTTCACCGCCTTCAGGACCAATATCTACAATGTAGTCGGCACATTTGATTAGATCTAAATTGTGTTCGATAACTAAGATAGAATGACCTTTGTCGATCAAGGCATTGAATGCCGTTAGAAGTTTTTTAATATCGTGAAAGTGCAATCCTGTAGTTGGTTCATCGAATACAAAAAGTACTTTTTCGCGTGTGGATCCCGCCAATAGAAAGGACGCTAACTTAATGCGTTGAGCTTCTCCTCCTGAAAGTGTTGAAGACGATTGCCCTAATTGTACATACCCCAATCCAACATCTTGTAGTGGTTGCAAGCGAGTGGCAATTTTCGTTTGATTGTACTGTTTGAAAAAGGCTAAAGCATCGTCAATTGTCATGGATAAAATATCATCGATATTTTTTCCCTCAAAATTAACTTCCAATACTTCTTTTTTAAAGCGCTTTCCATGACAAGCTTCACACGGTAAGTGTACATCCGCCATGAATTGCATTTCAACGGTTACACTTCCTTCTCCTTTACACACCTCACATCTACCGCCATCAACGTTAAATGAAAAGTGTTTGGGTTGATATCCTCTTAATTTTGAGGTATTTTGTTTGGCATATAAATCTCTAATTTCATCATAAGCCTTGATATATGTCACCGGATTTGATCGCGAACTTCTTCCAATTGGATTCTGATCTACATACTCGATCTGTTTAATATGATCAAACTTTCCTTCTAATGCTGTGAATTGTCCAGGTTTATCACTTAAACCCGTTAATTTTTTTTGCAATGCAGGGAATAAAATACGCTTGATTAATGTACTTTTTCCACTACCAGAAACTCCAGTAATCACGGTTAAACAGTCTAATGGAAGGCGAACATCAATATTCTTTAGGTTGTGTTCACGTGCTCCAATAATATCAATATAGTGCTTATAAGGTCTTCTTTTCTTTGGTACCTCAATGGCTCTTGTGCCATTTAAATATTGAGCGGTTAAAGAATCTGATTTTAATACCTCCGCTAATGTTCCTTGTGCAACAAGTTCACCGCCAAACGTACCAGCTTCTGGTCCAATATCAATAATTTGGTCCGCCGCCTGCATGATTTCTTCGTCGTGTTCAACAATAATAACCGTATTGCCCAAGGCTTTGAGCTGTTGAAGTACATCGATGAGTTTTTCACCGTCTTTCGGGTGTAGTCCAATACTAGGTTCGTCTAGAATATACATGGAACCTACCAAACTACTACCAAGCGAAGTAGCTAAGTTAATGCGTTGAGATTCTCCTCCCGATAGGGTAGATGAATTTCGATTTAAGGTAAGATAAGATAAGCCCACATTGAGCAAAAACCCTACGCGATTGTGAATCTCAATCAACAAGCGCTTGGCAACTTGTTGCTCATAGTTGTTGAGTTCTAATTCCTTAAAGAAGTGTCCTACTTGATCAATAGGCATATCGACAAGATCAGAAACTGTTTTACCACCTATCGTAACATAATTAGCTTCTTTTCTCAAGCGTTTCCCTTTACAAGTCGGGCATTTGGTCTTCCCTCTATATCTAGAAAGCAATACGCGATTCTGAATTTTGTAATTTTTTTCTTCAAGTTCCTCAAAGAAAGTATGTAAGCCAGTAAAGAATTCATTTCCTTCCCATAGCAGGGCTTTTTCTTCTGGTGTAAGTTGAAAAATAGGACGATGTATAGGAAAGTCAAACTTATAGGCATGTTGAACTAATTGATCGCGATACCATCCCATAGTCTCACCGCGCCAAGGAAATACTGCATTTTCGTAAACAGACAATCCCGTATTTGGAAATACAAGTTCTTCGTCAATACCTATTACATTGCCATAACCCTCACACGTTGGACAAGCTCCGTAAGGGTTGTTGAAGCTAAAGAGATGAATATTAGGTTCTAAAAATGTAAGACCATCTAATTCAAATCGATTGCTAAACTCATACTGCGTATCACCGTCTAGGGCACGTATAAAACAACTGCCTTTTCCTTCAAAAAAAGCCGTTTCTACCGCATCACCCAATCGGTTGAAAAACTCGTCCGTATCTTTTACAACAATACGGTCGATAATTAATAAGATATCAGTGAGCGAAAACTGATTAATAATCGATTCTTCTAGACTTAAAAACTCATCCAAACGAACGGTTTCTCCCTTAACCCATAAACGAGCATAGCCTTGTTTTAGTAAAACAGCCAAATGTTCGGCTAGTGAGCGGTCTTCCTCAAAAAGCAATGGCGCCAATAAAAGCCATTTGCTATCCAAAGGAAATGTTTGAATCAAAGAGGTAACATCCGTAACAGTATCTTTCTTTACTTCTTGTCCTGAAATAGGAGAGAAGGTACGCCCAATTCGAGCGTATAACAACTTGATGTAATCATAAATCTCCGTGGAAGTACCAACCGTTGAACGAGCATTTGTCGTGTTGACCTTCTGTTCAATCGCAATTGCAGGAGCAATCCCCTTGATATATTCTACTTTGGGTTTATCAATACGACCCAAAAATTGACGAGCATAAGAGGACAAACTCTCTACATAACGACGTTGACCCTCCGCATATAACGTATCAAAAGCTAAAGAGGACTTCCCTGAACCAGAAAGACCAGTTATAACAACCATCTGATTTCTAGGAATCACAACATCAATATGCTTTAAGTTGTGAAGATGTGCACCTTTGATTATAATATTCTTTTTGGGATCTAGTTTCGAAAAATCTATTTTAGACATATGAGTATCCTGTATTTAAGACACAAAAATACGCTTTTATCTTTGTTTATGAAACGCTTTGGCTAGGCAATAAAAAATTAAGTTATTTAACAATAATTTTAATTAATTTGTTTTTAACAAATATTTTTATATATATTTGTGTCACTCAATACATAAAAATCAATTGCCTATATAACAAAAGTACTTTTTAGATCAGAATAGAACCGCTATAAAAAGGAATTTGTTATGGAATTAATTCAATTACCAGATGCAACGCTAGTTCAGCATTATGTAAAAGGCAATGAACAGGCACTTGAAGTTTTAATTAAAAGACATCAGGCAAAAATATTTGGATTTATTTTTAGTAAATTGGACGATGTCGAACTAACTAATGACATCTTTCAAGATACATTCATAAAAGTAATTAACACACTTAAATTAGGAAAATACAACGAAGAAGGAAAGTTCATCTCCTGGGTTATGCGCATTGCACATAACTTAATCATGGATCATTATAGACGTGAAAAACGCACCGTTATTCACAATGATACCGAGCAAACACCTTTCTTCTCTTTCTTAAAAGACGATAGTGATACCATAGAAGAATTGTTGATTCAAAATCAAATTACGGAAGATTTACAACAATTAATTTTAGAATTGCCAGAAGATCAACAAGAAGTGATACGAATGCGCTTGTATCAAGATTTGAGTTTTAAGGAAATTGCAGAAGCAACCGATGTCAGCATCAATACAGCCTTAGGAAGAATGCGCTATGCTATTATTAATTTGAGAAGAATGTTAGAGAAAAAACAAATTTCATTGAGTCTATAATAAAGTCGCATTTTGCACGTTTTAAAAGAGAATATAATAGATTTTTTATGAAGAAAAACTACAAAACTCTTTTAAAAGCAAGGGATGTGATGTTGCCTCAACCTGAATTGGTAGAAAAGTTATTGACCTATTCTAAGTTTTGGTCACACTTAGCTTTAAGTGATTTTATGGACGCCAAATTGGACGTATCAAAAATAAACTAAAAAAAGCATCGATTATTTCGATGCTTTTTTTTCTTGTTTTTTATAGTATTCGTTGAGTACTGTTTTACGTCCAATTACACTAGTGATGATATCGAGCTCTAATTTCCAAGCTCTTGCTGGAGAATATTGACGTCCGTACCATACCAATTGCAAGTGCAACTTATTCCATTGGTCTTTGGGAAATAAACGCTTGGCGTCTTTTTCGGTTTGTTGCACACTTTTTCCATTGGAAAATCCCCAACGGTATAACAAACGATGGATGTGGGTATCTACAGGAAATGCAGGAATATCAAAGGCTTGTGCCATTACTACTGAAGCTGTTTTGTGTCCAACGGCAGGTAAACGCTCTAAGGCTTCCATATCGGCAGGTACTTTACCGCCGTGTTCTTCAATCAAAATTTTTGACAACCCATAGATTCCTTTGCTCTTCATAGGGGACAAACCACAAGGACGAATGATCTCTTGGATTTCCTCTACGGTCATCTTTACCATATCATATGGATTATCCGCTTTAGCAAATAAGATCGGGGTGATTTTATTCACGCGTTCATCCGTACATTGTGCCGATAGAAGTACCGCAATTAATAGGGTATAGGCATCTTTGTGATCTAATGGAATCGGAATTTCCGGATACAAGGCATCTAACGTTTCAAGAACAAAATTTACTTTTTCAGTTTTAGTCATGATCTAGGGTGCAAATTATACGTAATGTCGCTGTTGACTTCATGTACAAAGATCGCGAAAAAAGATGAAATAACTCTAAAGAAGGAGAAAAGGACGTCGCGCAAGAGTGTAGAGCGTCCTTTTTCTTTATACCCATAGCGTATTAGTTAATGTTGAATATTATTTATTTTAACTAATTTTAGTATTGTATTTTTTGTAATTGCATAGTTTAGTTATTTATGGTATAATTTTATTTCGTTTTTATAGAAACTATTTAATAGTTTTGGAATCAAAATAAATTAAAAATTATGAAAAAGAGATTTGAAGTCATTACCGCATTTGTTTTGTTGTTCAGTGCTATAGTCGTAACCTCTTGTAGTAGTGATGACACTAGTGTATCACCAGATCCTAATCCTAGACCAGAGGAAATTAGCGTTCCGTCAACCGTGGAATTTAATAACTTAAGAAAACAAGTATTAGAAGGAGAAAAGCAACAGATTAACGCTTTACTCAATGAAGAAAGAGGATTTTCTTTTACCAGTAAAAAAGGCGTAAAAGTAGAGGTTAGTTATTTGTATATAAACGATAAGGAGATAAAAGAAGGTGATGAAGTAACTTGCACTTTTATTGAGCTATATGATAAAGGAGTGATGGCACTTGCCAATCGTCCGACAATGGGAATTTATCCAGAGAGAAATGAAGGAGGAGGTTTTGAATATGAAAAGGACGACTATGGACGCCTTAAAGTTGAGGGGTATCGAGGGTTTATTATTACGGGAGGTGAGTTTTATTTTGACATTAAAGTAAACGGTTAACAAGTAACGCATTACGGAATTAACATGACCGTTCCTGTTGCGAATACCCGAGGGTTTCAAGAAGATATGTTGCTTTGGCAAGGGAATATAAATGAGAAAGACGATCTGACTTTTACAGAAATTCCTATTCAAACAGAAATGGCGTTCTTAGGTAATGACCAGAATGAAGAAAATTATGTGTTATACTTGAATGGATGGAATGATTTACCTTCAGAAATAGGATGGACAAACATCGATAAATATGCTAGTGAAGAAGGTGAAAAAACGCAATTTTTCGTAAAAGCACCACAAGGATATAACTACGAAAATGCTGCAGTTTACTTAGGAGTTAAAAACGAAGAAGGATTGGCGCATTTGGATGTTTTCTTAAATCACCCAGAATTAGGAGATGTATTTACTGAACATTATGGCTGGGTACCTGTTGGATTAGAAGGCTATATTTTCTTTATTTCAGTAGATGGAAACACCAATAAAGTAGTGTATGCAATTAAAGAAGTTAAGGTAGAAAAGAATCAAATGATTGAGATTAAGGCACAAGATTTAAAAATAGGAACAACGCAAGAGGTTATTGCTATTTTAAACGCATTGAATTAATACAATCAGAAAATTAACTAGTAAGGGGTTACTGGTTCCTACTTTGTAGGGGAATATAATAAACGTCGAAAGCGCGCTTTGCATACAAAGCGCGTTTTTTTTATGGTACTGAAGTAATAGACAAGGAATTACTTGATTTTAGTAGAAGCATCCGTAGTATTTCTTAAATGCTGTTGTAAAGTGATGGCTATGTTTATACCCCACCATTTCAGCAATTTCTCCGATCGTATGCGTTTGATTTTGAAGGAGTTCCAGTGCTTGTTGCATGCGCAAATCGTGGAGGTATTGAAAAGTAGTTTGACCGAACAAAGCCTTAAATCCTTGCTTTAATTTAGTTTGGTTAATTCCCGCTTGATGAGCGAGTTCTGTTAGTGTAAAGCTTTGATTGTAATTCATTGTGATATAGTGTTTTATCTGATGTAATATAGCTTTGTCTTTGGGGTGTAAAGCGTGGGAGATCGGCTTTTGACTATAACGCCAATTTTGATATTGCAAAAGGTGAAATTCTTCAATTTTATTGTGAAGATAGTGAAGGGCTAAACTTCCTTGATACGGATTGTTGCTTAGTTGTTTTAAGACTTGTAGTGCAGCTAGATTTAAATCAAAGCTCAATGTTGGAGATTTCCCTTCCAATAATTCGGCTAAGTACTCTTTTTCTTCAACAAAAAGTTGAGCTATAAAACTTGGAGCTACAGCAATTTCTAAAAACTCTCCTTTATTATTTGCATCCGTTTTCATTAGATGCTCATAAGGAACTGCTTGTTCGTGGAATAAAAAGAGATCCTTGTTCGCCAATATCTAAGTTATCGTGATTGAGGGTAGTGCTACTTCCAACCAAACAGTTGCAACTGAGAATAGCTTCTTTTGTGGGAAGTACTTTGTGGTAAAAGTCGCGAACAGCGGTATAGGTCCCGTGCTTAATGGTCGCAAGGGGAGTGTGGATTTCTGTAATATCCATTTGAAATTCCTCTTTCTTAACGTGTTGTTGTTGAATGAGAAAATGGGGTGATTTGTTAAATTGTTCCATGACCTACTCTGTTACTAGTACAAAAGTAAGTATTTATATTGATTTTAAATAAGATAGTTGTTTCTCTGTAGCTGCTAAAGGAAATTACTTCTTTTTTCGTTGTTTTTACACCCTTTGACGTGGGTTCTACTTGTTCAAACTTCGCGAAGTTTGTAGCACTAATAACCCCTAAATTGGGGGAGAAATTACAAAAAGATGAGAGTGAAAAACAAATGGTTTATTCTTTTTATACTGCTACTCGCAACGATATTGTCGCCGTCAGACTTTTATATTGTCAATTTGGCTTTGCCTGCTATACAGGAGTCTTTGTATTCCAGTAACAGTCAGTTGCAGATGATCATTTCTTTTTATACCTGTGCTTATGCCGTATTTCAGATATCAGGCGGGCGAATAGGCGATATTTACGGGCGAAAAACAACGTCTTTAACTGGCTTGTTTGGATTTATCATCGCATCAACTCTTTGTGGCTTAGCACAGTCTACTCAAGTCATGCTAGTCGGCAGGGTATTACAAGGAATAAGTGGAGCGATTATGATTCCACAAGTACTGGCGATTCTGCATACGTTATTTGACGAAGGAGAGAAGCGACTTGTTATGGCTTTATACAGTTTCACCTTTGGAATTACGGCGGCACTAGGACAGTATTTAGGTGCGCTATTAATAGCGTGGAACGCTTTTGATTTGGGGTGGCGTGTGATATTTCTAGTCAATGTCCCTATTGGTTTATTGGCTTTATCATTGGCTATTCTAACTTTATAAAACCAAGAAAAAAAGACGGAGGAGCAAATTGATCACCCCGGTACATTTTGGCTTAGTTTGGGGTTAATTAGCTTTATTTACCCATTGACGACCTTAGTTGATCAAGGATTATCCGCAGCTTCTCTTATGTATTTTTGTATTACCTGCTTCTCATTTGCCCTATTTGTTCGCGTTGAAACTAAAAGAAAAATACAACAAAAAAGTGTATTGCTTGACTTTGCTGTTTTTCAATTTAAAAATTTAAAGATTGGAGCTATAATCAGCTTTTTATTTTACTCCAGTGGTGTTTTCTATCTCGTATTTGGCATTTACCTTCAAAAAGAATGGCATTGGAGTAGTATATGTGACGGCAGCTCTAGCTGCCCTTGGTTCAGTTAAATCGCTTACTTGCTGCAACACATCCAACTACTCCTAGGGTAACTACTAGCATAGCAAGCGAAATGTGCTCTTTCAAGAAAAAAGCAGCGAGTGCCAAACCAAAGAAAGGTTGAAGCAATTGCAGTTGTCCTACAGAGGCAATACCACCTTGTGCTAACCCCTTATACCAAAAGATAAAACCAGTAAACATACTCATGGTTCCCAAATACAAGAGGCTAATCCAAGTGTCTGTTTGTACAGGGCGAAAATCAGAAGGAATAAAGAAAAAAACAGCAGGAATTAAGAGGGGTAAAGCGTAAATAATAGCCCAGGAAATGACTTGACTACCTCCCATACTTTTAGTTAAAACAGCCCCTTCTGCATAAGCTAAACCACATAAAATAATGGCCGCAAGCATGAGTAAATCTCCAGTTAGTGAACTAGTTGCATGTTGAGCATAAGCAAAGTCCACAACCAAGGCACTGCCTAACAAAGCAAAGAACCAAAAAAGAGGTTTAGGTTTCTCTTTCCCACGTAAAACAGCAAAAATAGCCGTACTCAATGGAAGGGTTCCTACAAAAACTAACGATCGTGCAGCTGTCATATGTTGCAAGGCTAGTGAAGATAAAAGAGGAAAACCAATAACCGCACCAATCGAAACGAGAATGAGTGATTTCGATTCTACCTTAGTAGGAATAGAAGCTTTGTGGTAAAATAAGAAAAATGCAGCAAGGAGAGCCGCGATTAAAGCGCGAACCAAAGTTACAAAAATAGGATCTAAACTCAGTACGGCGACCTTTGTTGCGGGCATAGAACCGCTAAATAAAAGTACGCCAATCAAGCCGTTTGTCCATCCGTTTGAAGTGTGAGTTACAGTAGCTGTAGTCATGTAGTTTGTTTTTTTTTCAAAAGTAGACCGAATTTAACAATAAACACAGTCGCAGTTTTGTATATTTGAATGGTTACAGTTTACGATATGAATGAGAAATACATCTATTTGCGCCTAGCAGAAAACCTTGGTACTCAAATCCGAAAAGGCGTACTAAAAAAAGGAGATCGCTTGCCTTCGATTCGCGCGTTGTGTAAAACACACAACATCAGCATGAATACTGCAAAACGCGTATATTTAGAACTAGAGTCGGAATCTTTGGTGTTAGCTGTTCCTCAATCGGGTTATTTTGTGAGTCACGTCAATTATGCCGACTTACCTTTGCCACAAGCGAGTAATCCAACACCTTTAGCCGATATTGATGTTCCCAAAAAGATCATCAATAAGGTATATGCAAATATGGGAAATGAGGCGTTGACCTTGTTTTCGTTTAACTCTCTGTATGGGGAGTTTTTACCGAGTGTTCAGATGAAAAAGGAGTTGATACAAGCAACAAAACAGTTGACTTATGGCGGAATGGATTATGAATCCGTTAGAGGAAATAGCAACTTAAGAAGAATGATAGCTTCTCGCTCTTTGCATTGGGGAGGAAATTTGACAGAAGACGATATTGTAACTACAAATGGAAGTATTCACGCGATATCTTTGTGCTTGTTGGCTTTAGGCAAACCAGGAGATACAGTTGCGATCGAGAGTCCATGTTATCCGGGTATATTTCAATTGGCGCTTGACTTGGGATTTAAAGTGGTTGAGTTGCCAACGGATCCTGTTACAGGAGTAAAGATTGATGCATTAGAACAAGCTTGTTCAACTATTGATATTTGTTTGCTGATTTCCAATTACAACACCCCATTTGGAAGCTGTATGCCTACAGCAAATAAGAAAAAAATCGTGGACTTATTGGCTCAACATAATATTCCTTTAATTGAAGATGATGTTTATGGCGATTTGAATTTTAATGGCAAACGCCCCCTGTGTTGTAAAGCTTTTGATACAACAGGTAATGTACTTTGGTGTAGTTCTATTTCCAAAACACTAGCGCCTGGGTATCGCGTAGGCTGGGTAAGTGCTGGGAAATATCAAGAACAAGTGATGCAGCAAAAGCTTATTCACGCTATTTCTTCCCCTGCTATTGTACAGGAGGCTGTAGCGAATTTTATGAAATCGGGAAAATATGAAAAGCACTTGCGCAAATTGAGGCAGAATTTGTATGCCAATTATCAAAAAATTGTAGCTGTGATTATTCGCGATTTCCCTAAGGGAACAAAAGTTACGCGTCCAGAAGGAGGTTTGTCTTTATGGGTGGAATTTCAAGAAGGAGTCAATACACTTAAATTGTATGACCTATGTATCAAGGAGGGAATTAGCATTGCACCAGGACGTATGTTTACAGTACAAAGACAGTTTCAGAATTGTATTCGAGTGAGTATTGGCTTGCCTTGGACGGAAGAAGTACGCGTAAAACTGAAGCGCATTGGAGCTTTAAGTTTACAGGCTATGTGATATAAGTGACTATGTTATTGCTATTTACTTGTTAGAGGTGGTGGAATGGAAGATCAGATTTTTTTGTGTCAAAAAAAAACGTCAACTTTGCCCCTCGAAAGGGGTGCTGCATTTCGATGTGGCTGAGATGATACCCTGGAACTTGTTTCCACACCTGATCTAGGTAATGCTAGCGTAGGGATCAACCATTTATCATCTCATCATTTACTTCGTTAAGTTAATATGATGCAGGAAATCTTACAACAAACTACATGGACCGAATGGCTCGGTGTCTTTTTCTCTATGATTCAAGTCGTACTTGCTTCAAGAAATAATTCCAATAACTATCTCTTTGGTATTGCTGGTATATCGTTGACACTTTATGTCATGATCATGGCTAAACTCTATGCTGAGTTTGCGCTCAATCTTTACTATTTAGTGATGAGTATCTATGGTTGGCTCTTTTGGAAATACGGCAAACAAAAGGAAGAAGCTCGTATTACTATAACCAATGTTCAGGAGAAATTCATTGTCTTAGGAATTGTCGTATTTACTTTTGGTTTATTTTGGTTTTTCCTCACACATTACACAGATTCTGACGTGCCTATTTGGGACTCACTAGTGAGTGCTTTTGCTTGGGCGGGAATGTGGTTGATGGCGAAAAGAAAAATTGAAAATTGGATTTTATTGAATATCAGTAATTTGATTTCCATCCCACTGATGTTACATAAGAACTTATACCTCTATGCCGGACTTACCCTGTTTTTGTTCACGGTAGCGGTTTTGGGATATATTAAATGGAATCGAATCTTAAAGGAAGAACGCTATGCTAGAAATTAGTGAAGTTAGACAAGCGATGCAAGGAGCAACAGCTATTAATAAAGAGGTCATTGAATATATTTACCAGAAACGATGGCTCCAAATTTGGGTGCCCAAAAGGTATGGTGGATTGGGGTGTGATTTCGAAACGGGACTTTCACATTTATATGAATGGGCTAAGATAGATGGCAGTTTAGGCTGGATGTTGACGCTGTGTTCGGGGGCAAATTACTTTTCTCGCAATATGATGCCAACAACTGCCAAGAAACTATTTAGCAATGAGCGCACTTGTTTTGGTGGAAGCGGTATGATTGGTGGTACTGCAGAGAAACAGGAAGACGGTAGTTATATCATAAATGGTTTGTGGCATTACGCAACTGGAGCTCCTTATTTGAGTCACTTCACACTCAATGCGCATGTGTTTAAACAAGGCAAACAACTCGTAAACGACAAAGGAGAACCTGTAGTTCGTTCTTTCATCGTAGCAAAAGATCAAGTGACAATCATCCCAAATTGGAAGTCAATGGGAATGAAAGCAACAGGAACATTTTCTTTTCAAGTTGAACAGGTGACTATCCCTGCGGATCATCACTTTGTATATGATACCTTTTATACAGATGATATTGTAACGAAAATCCCCTTTCGCGTTTTTGCTGATTTGACCTTACTTGTTAACTATATTGGAATAGCTCATCACTTTATGGAAGAAGCGCAAAAACACGTGGTTCATACGAAAGTACAAGGGGTGATGCAAGACATTGAAAAATCGTTCGAAGATACCCTAGCTTATGCGAATCAAGTGGAAGGTGTATTAGTTTCAGGTGATATTGTTTCGCCAAATCTAGAAGAGAAGATTCACCGTTTCGGTATAGTGTTAGTCGAACAGTTAACACTAAGCCTCACTCAAGTTTACGTTCAATTGGGGATTAAAGGCACACAAGTGGACCAACCGATCCATCAAATTTTTTGCGATTTCTTTACCGCTACTCAACATGCCAATTTTCGAGCTAGTTAAGTTTTTTTAATTTTAATTCGCTTTATGGTTAAAATAAATACGAATTTTCCATTGCGATAGTTGGTTTGAAGCAGTACTTTTGCGGGAAATGTAAACGGTGTCCTCAGTAGAGGGAGAGTTTAGGTGTTTAATCGTTTGAAATGAGTGAAAAAAAAACTGCTATTTCGGCCGCTTTGACTTCCATAATGTGTGTTCAAGGTGGTGCGTCTTTAGCAAAAAAGCTGTTTCCTGTCTTAGGTCCAGCGGGTGCAAGTTCCTTGCGCATTGGTCTATCAGCTATCTTACTGCTACTTATTAATAGACCGAAACTAAAATCATTAACTAAAAAACAATGGCTCTGTTGTTTAGGCTATGGATGTAGTATAGGAGGAATGAATTTACTCTTTTATTTTGCTATTGAACGGGTGCCTTTAGGTTTAGGTGTTACAGTTGAATTCGTTGGTCCTTTGCTCTTGGCTTTGTTTTTGTCGAGAAGGGTATTGGATGTGCTATGGGCTTTATTAGCTTGTATTGGAATTATGTTAATTGTGCCATGGAAGAGCAATAACGTAGATCTACTAGGATTGGGAATGGCATTTATGGCAGGTATGTTTTGGGTGGGCTATATCGTTATGGGAAGTAAGGTTACACAACTAATTGATGGTCGCACAGCAGTATCCATAGGAACTATGTTTGCCGCAATGATTATTGTTCCTTTTGGTATTGCTTCAGGGGGATTGGTACATCTAACATGGCCGTATTTCTTTTTGGGATTAGCCGTAGCTATTCTGTCTAGTTCCTTGCCATTTACCTTGGATTTAGTTGCAATGAAACGCATCCCAGCTAAGAGCTTTAGTATTCTGACGAGTTTGCACCCAGCTTTCGCTGCATTGAGTGGATTGTTGTTTTTGGGAGAAGCATTAAGTCTTATCCAATGGCTGTCTGTAGCTTGTGTGGTTTTCGCTAGTATTGGAACTACAATAACCTCTCCTAAAGTAGATTAAGGTTGTTTGGTTAATGTATTGCTTGGTGTGTTTTTAAATAAAAAAAGAAGCATCAAGAACAAAAACGCAGCTAGTGCCCCATTTTTAAAGAGAATAGTTTACCTTTGAAGAACAAGGAATAATAAGAATCTATATTGAAATTATGAACCAAGAAATAAGAAACTTAGAACCTAAACAAGTATGGAATAAGTTTGCTGATTTAAATGCAGTACCGCGTCCATCTAAAAAAGAAGAACGCGTAATTGCTTTTATGGTAGACTTCGGAAAGTCATTAGGACTAGAAACAATCCAAGATGAAGTAGGTAACGTTATCATCAAAAAACCGGCAACAGCAGGAATGGAGAACAGAAAAACGATTGTGATGCAATCGCACTTGGATATGGTTCACCAAAAAAACAACGATACTGATTTTGATTTTGACACCCAAGGTATCGAGATGTATGTAGAAGAAGGTTGGGTACGTGCAAAAGGAACAACTTTAGGAGCAGATAACGGATTGGGAGTTGCCACTATTATGGCGATTCTAGAAAGTAATGATATCCCACACCCAGCAATTGAAGCGTTATTTACCATTGATGAAGAAACGGGAATGACTGGAGCAAAAGGCTTAAAAGGTGGGTTGTTAGAGGGAGAAATCCTTTTAAATTTAGATACAGAAGAAGACGATGAAATTGATATCGGATGTGCTGGAGGAATTGATGTAACGGCTTCTGCAGAATACGATGAAGAAGATGCGCCAGAAGATGCAGTAGGGTACAGAATTACAGTAAAAGGATTGAATGGTGGGCATTCGGGAATGGATATTCACAAAGGATTAGGGAATGCCAACAAAATTATGAACCGTTTGTTGTTTGATTCTTTTGATAATTTTGGACTTCAGATTGCAACGATTAAAGGAGGAAGTTTGCGCAACGCTATTCCACGTGAGAGCGTGGCAACAGTAGTAATTGCTCAAATGTACGACGAAGCGTTTGTGTATGATATGACTCAAATTGTAGAGGAAATTAAAGCGGAATTACACACTGTAGATCCTGAATTAGAAATCATTTTTGACAAATTAGACGCAGCAGAAACGCCTAAGAAAGTGATGCCGTCTATGGCTCAGTATTTCTTTGTTCGTTCTATGTACACTGCGCATAATGGTGTATTTCGTATGAGTCCTGATTTTGATGATTTAGTAGAAGCATCAAACAATATTGCTAAAGTTGAAGTAGGAAATGGACAATTAACAGTGAAGTGCTTAACGCGTTCTTCCGTTGAGTCATCTAAAATGGATGTTGCTAATGGGTTGCGTTCTGCTTTTGAATTAATGGGCTGTGAAGTTGAGTTTTCAGGTTCATACCCAGGATGGAGTCCAAATCCAGAATCGGCAATTTTAGATGTGTTAGTGGATATTTACGAAAAACAACACAATGAAAAACCAAATGTAGTGGCTTGTCATGCAGGTTTAGAATGTGGGATTTTAGGAACGCATTATCCAACGATGGATATGATTTCTTTTGGTCCGACAATCAAAGGAGCTCACTCTCCTGCAGAACGCGCAAACATTGAGTCACTTCAAAAGTTTTGGAACTTTGTTTTGGAGATTTTAAAACAAATACCAGAAAGAAAATAAGCAAGGATATACTCCAAATAACAAAAGCAGTAAACGGTCGTTTACTGCTTTTGTTATTTGAGGATTGCCGTTTTTTCTTGGTGCTTGATTATTTTGGTTAGGACAAACTTTTGCTAACCGTGATGGAGCTTTGTTTATCACGTATTCAGTTAGGGATAAATTGTTGCGTGGCCAAGTGTGAGGAGACTCTGTCTTTGTTTAGCATTTTTGTTTAGAATTGAGGATGGGAACAAGGAAGAATCTTTCTTTTTTAAGGAAATTTTAATTTTTGAAGCAGTTAAATTGTAAAATGCTTTTTGTACATTAGATGCTTCAACAAAACAAAACTCAATTGTATACTATGAAAAAATCAATTTTAGCACTGGCTTTGATTAGCTTAGTTGCTATTTCATGTGGAGATAAAAAATCAGCCGATCAAAAGGAGCAGACCGTAGAACAAACTGCAGAAACGCCAAAACAAAAAGAATTGACGTACGCGGTTGAATGGACTGCTTTTAAAACGCCAGAGAAAGTTGGGGTAAAAGGAACATTTGATCAAATTAAATTATCAGAAGTTAACCAAGAGGCAGCGACTTTAGAAGAAGGATTAAAAGGAGCACAGTTCTCAATTGTTACTAGTTCAGCTAGTACTGGAGATCCTGCAAGAGATGAAACGCTTCGTTTAAACTTCTTTAGTAAGCTAGTAGGGAATATCAATGGATTCTTTGGTGAGTTTAAAGATGGAAAAGTTTTAGTGAACTTGACATTGAATGGAATCACAAAAGAAAAGGAATTTACTTATGTTGCTACAGAAAGTGGAGTCCAACTAAAAGGATCAATTGATATTTTAGCAGACTTCACTGCACAAGACGCTTTCAATGCTTTGCATGAAGCTTGTAACGCGCTACACGAAGGAAAAACATGGTCTGACGTGGATATTGCGGTAGAAATTAAAAAATAAAACAGAGAATTAAGCGAAATGAAGAGGAATATGTGAATATATTCCTCTTTTTTTTTAACTTTGCAATCCAATTAAATTATCTCTTTTCTAGATATGATAGATAGATTACAAATTATAAAACAACGTTTTGACGAAGTATCTGATTTGATTATTCAGCCAGATGTTATTGCTGATCAGAAGCGCTATGTTCAATTAAACAAAGAATATAAAGATTTAAAACAGTTGGTTGAAAAACGAACAGAGTATTTAAGTCTAACTGGAAATATAACAGAAGCGAATGAGATTTTAGCGGACGGAAGCGATGCCGAAATGGTAGAAATGGCCAAAATGCAGCTAGAAGAAGCGAAAGATCGTTTACCGGAACTCGAAGAGGAGATTAAATTTCTCTTAATTCCAAAAGATCCAGAAGATGCGAAAAACGTAATGGTTGAAGTTCGCGCAGGTACAGGAGGAGATGAGGCTAGTATTTTTGCTGGAGATTTATTCAGAATGTACACTAAATATTGCGAGTCAAGAGGGTGGAGAACTTCAATTGTGGATGTGAATGAAGGAACATCAGGAGGTTATAAGGAAATTATTTTCGAAGTAACCGGAGAAGATGTATATGGAACTTTGAAGTTTGAAGCTGGAGTTCACCGTGTACAACGTGTACCTCAGACAGAGACACAAGGACGTGTTCATACTTCAGCCGCAACCGTAATGGTGTTGCCTGAAGCAGAAGAATTTGACGTTCATATCGATATGAATGATGTGCGTATTGATTTGTTCTGTTCCTCTGGACCTGGAGGACAGTCAGTAAACACAACTAAATCTGCTGTGCGTATGACGCATATTCCAACAGGATTAGTCGCACAATGTCAAGATGAGAAATCACAGCACAAGAATAAGGACAAAGCTTTATCGGTATTGCGTTCTCGTCTATACGAAATGGAATTGGCGAAAAAGCAAGAAGAAGATGCTAAAAAACGTAACTCTCAAGTAAGTAGTGGAGACCGTTCTGCAAAAATCAGAACGTATAACTATCCACAAGGACGTGTTACAGATCACCGCATTGGATTAACGCTCTATGATTTAGATGGTGTTATGAACGGTGGGATTCAGAAAATTGTAGAAGAACTACAGTTGGTAAGTAATACAGAAAAATTAAAAGAAAGCGAAGTTTATTAAACCGCAATATAAAGAGAAACCACACTAGGCAGTGTGGTTTTTTTTCAACTAGTAAAGCATGACAACACAACAACTCCTAGAGCAAATTCAGCGTAAGCAATCCTTTTTATGTGTAGGTTTAGACGTTGATTTGACTAAAATTCCCGCTTTTTTATTAGAAGAAGAGGATCCTATTTTTAGCTTTAACAAAGCTATTATTGACGCTACTCATGATTTAGCCGTCGCTTATAAACCCAATATTGCCTTTTTTGAAGCTTATGGGATTAAAGGTTGGGAATCGCTAAAAAAGACTATTGCTTATATCAAAGAAAACTATCCCGCTATGTTTACGATTGCAGATGCAAAACGTGGGGATATTGGCAATACGGCTTCCATGTATGCAAAAGCTTTCTTTGAAGACATGGCTTTCGACAGCGTAACAGTTGCGCCTTATATGGGAAAAGATTCAGTCGAACCATTCTTAGCTTTTGAAAATAAACACACTATTTTGTTGGCGTTGACCTCAAACGAAGGTGCTTTTGATTTTCAAACCCAAATGATAGATGGCGAACCCTTGTATAAAAAGGTGATAGAAACATCGCAACAATACAAAAATGCCGATCAACTTATGTATGTTGTAGGCGCTACTAAAGCAGAATATTTTAAAGATATTCGCCAAGTGGTACCGAATAGTTTCTTGTTAGTACCTGGTGTTGGTGCACAAGGAGGTAGCCTAAAAGAGGTATGTCAATATGGATTAGCTGACAATGTAGGGTTGTTGATCAATTCTTCAAGGGGGATTATATATGCATCTAATCAAGCCGACTTCGCAGAAAAAGCGAGAGAAGAGGCGTTGAAAATGCAAAGAGAAATGCAAGAGATTTTAAAAGAGAGATTATGCTAGTAGTAAAGGATCAACTTGGTCGTGAACACAGGTTTGAGCAAGCGCCAAAGCGCATTGTGTCCTTGGTTCCATCGCTTACAGCGACACTTTTTGACTTGGGACTTGAAGATGAATTGGTAGGTGTTACAACAGCGTGTGTGCATCCCTATCATTTAAGGGTTACCAAAACAATAGTAGGAGAAACCAAAAACGTAGCTGTTGACCAGATTAAGTTGGTGAATCCCGATATTATTATAGCCAATGTAGAGGAGAATACCCTGGAGAGGATAGAGCAATTACAGGAAATTTGTCCCGTATGGCTCAGCAATGTCCGAACGATGGATCAAAATATACAAATGATAGAAGCTTTAGGGCAACTCTTCAATAAACGCACAGAAGCGCGCAAGTGGATGGATAAAATACAGTATGGCCAACGAGACTTGATGGATTTTGTAAGCGATAAGCCCAGGTATAAAGTGGCGTATTTTGTAGGTAAAGATCCGCATACTGTAGCAGGGGAAGGAACCTTTATACAGGAATTACTAACCCTAAATCAGTTTGAAAATGTTTATGCGAGTAGAGTAGA
The DNA here is from genome assembly GCF_050522425.1 of Myroides sp. C6-3. NCBI lineage: Bacteria > Pseudomonadati > Bacteroidota > Flavobacteriia > Flavobacteriales > Flavobacteriaceae > Myroides > Myroides sp. C6-3. The sequence continues at coordinate 52,910 of NZ_JBMVQP010000016.1, forward strand.
GACTTATCCAGAAGTGGAAATCAGAAAGATACGCATACAAGGAGATCCAGAACTCGTATTTTTACCCTCTATCCCTTATGCGTTTCAAGAAGAAGATGCATTCGAAATAGGGCGATTTACGCATCACGGTAAAACGATCTTTGTTGAAGGAGAAATGTTTTCGTGGTATGGAACATCCGTGGCAAAGGCTTTTGACTATTTTAAACAGATACACAATCGATTATAACCAAAAAATCTCATCTCTTCCGGTGGGATTTTTTTATAGGAGAGAATGCCAATAGCGCTCTTGGGGTTGAACATTTCTTTTTTAAACAATATTTATTAAAAAAAAGGTGTTTTTCATGTCTTTTAAGTATGGAAAAACGCGATAAAATCTGTATATTAGCACGTTTAATAATGACAATTTAAATTTAATATACTTATGTCTGAAGGAGAAAAGTTGATTCCTATTAACATTGAGGAACAGATGAAATCAGCCTACATTGATTATTCAATGTCTGTGATTGTATCTAGAGCCCTTCCCGATGTTAGAGATGGCTTAAAACCTGTGCATCGTAGAGTGTTATTTGGTATGTATGAATTAGGCGTGATGTCTAATAGAGCACATAAAAAGTCTGCCAGAATTGTAGGGGAAGTTTTAGGTAAATACCACCCACACGGTGATATTTCTGTATATGACGCCATGGTGCGTATGGCTCAAGATTGGAGCATACGTTATTTACTTGTAGATGGACAAGGTAACTTTGGATCTGTAGATGGAGATAGCCCAGCAGCAATGCGTTATACAGAGGCTAGAATGAAGAAGATGTCTGAAGAGATTCTTGCCGATATCGACAAAGAAACTGTTGATTTTCAATTAAACTTTGACGATACCTTAGAAGAGCCTAAAGTAATGCCTACGCGTATTCCTACGTTATTGGTTAATGGTGCTTCAGGTATTGCAGTGGGGATGGCAACGAATATGGCTCCACACAATCTTTCAGAAGTAATTGATGGTACATTAGCCTATATCGATAATAACGACATCGAGATCGATGAATTGATGAATTACATCAAAGCACCAGATTTCCCAACAGGAGGTATTATCTATGGTTATGAAGGTGTTAGAGAGGCATTCAAAACAGGTCGTGGTCGCGTTGTCATGCGTGCTAAAGCCAATTTTGAAGAGGTTGATGGAAGAGAGTGTATCGTAGTTACGGAGATTCCATTCCAAGTGAACAAAGCCGAAATGATCAAGAAAACGGCAGAAGCAGTAAACGATAAGAAAATTGAGGGTATTGCTACCATCCGTGATGAATCTGATCGCAAGGGAATGCGTATCGTTTACGTTTTAAAACGCGACGCTATTCCAAACATTGTATTAAATACACTTTATAAATATACACAATTGCAATCGTCATTCAGTGTGAATAATATCGCCTTGGTTGACGGACGTCCACAAACATTAAATCTCAAAGAATTAATTTATCACTTTGTTGAACACAGACACGATGTGGTAGTAAGACGTACGCAATTTGAATTGAGAAAAGCGGAAGAACGCGCACATATTTTAGAGGGATTAATTATTGCATCAGATAATATTGATGAAGTAATTGCCTTGATTCGCGCTTCTAGTAATGCGGATGAAGCAAGAGCTAAATTAATTGAGCGTTTTTCTCTATCAGAAATTCAAGCTCGTGCTATTGTTGAAATGCGTCTTCGTCAGTTAACTGGCCTAGAGCAAGATAAATTGCGTGCTGAATACGATGATATTATGAAGTTAATTAATCATTTAAGAGAGTTATTGGCAAGTAAAGAGATGCGAATGGACTTGATTAAAGAAGAGTTAACTGAAGTAAAAAATAAATTTGGTGATGAACGTCGTTCAATCATTGAATATGCAGGTGGAGATGTAAGTATTACCGACCTTATTGCCGATGAGCAAGTCGTAATTACGATCTCACATGCGGGTTATATTAAGCGTACACCGCTTTCTGAATACAAAACTCAAAACAGAGGTGGAGTAGGTCAAAAGTCGGCAGGTACAAGAGATCAAGATTTCTTAGAACATATGTATGTGGCTACAAACCACCAATATATGTTGTTCTTTACACAAAAAGGAAAGTGTTTCTGGATGAGAGTTTATGAAATTCCAGAGGGTACGAAAGTTAGTAAAGGTCGTGCCATCCAAAACTTGATCAACATTGAGAATGACGATAAAGTAAAGGCGTTTATCTGTACACAAGACTTGAAAGACGAAGAGTACATCAACAACCACTATGTGATCATGGCAACCAAGCAAGGTCAAGTGAAGAAAACACCTTTAGAGCAATATTCGCGCCCAAGACAAAATGGAATTAACGCGATTACGATCAAAGAAGATGATGAATTGCTAGAAGCAAAATTAACTGACGGTAAGAGTAAAGTTCTAATAGCTGTGAAATCTGGTAAATTGGTTCGCTTTGATGAGGAGAAAACCCGCCCAATGGGAAGAACAGCGTCTGGTGTTCGTGGAATTACCTTAGCAGATGACAAAGACGAGGTAATCGGAATGGTATCTGTTAGCGATTTAGACAGTGAGATTTTAGTGGTTTCTGAGAATGGATATGGTAAGCGTTCGGCTTTAGAAGAATACCGTGAGACAAACCGTGGAGGTAAAGGGGTTAAGACCATGAATATCAGTGATAAAACGGGATTATTGGTTTCAATTAACGTGGTTACTGATGCCGATGATTTAATGATTATCAATAAATCGGGCTTAACGATTCGCATGCGTGTATCTGATTTACGTGTTATGGGTCGCGCTACACAAGGAGTTCGTTTAATCAACATCAAAGGCAATGACTCAATTGCTGCAGTTTGTAAGGTGATGAAAGAAGATGATGAAGAGGAACAAGAATTTGTGGAAATTGATGGAAGCGTGTTAGATGTTACAGAAGATGTGAATGAACAAACAGAAGAAGATCAAGAATAAAACAATAAAAACGACAGAGTTATGAATAAAAAATATGTTTATTTAGCGGCTGCCCTAATGATCTCTGGGCTATCTATGGCTCAAAAGAAAGAGCTAAAAGACGCTGAGAAAGCTGTAAAAAAAGGAAATGTTACAGAAGCTACAACAGCGTTAAATGCAGTTGAAGCTGTATTAGGTGGTGCAACGAATGAGCAAAAAATTCAATTTTACTATTTAAAATCAAACTTAGCTTATCAACAAATCGAAAAAGAGCAAGATTTTGATGCTAATGTGGATAAAATGGTGAGTGCTTATAAAGCAATTGAAGCTATTGACAAAAACAATAAATTTGCTAAACAAGCAAATGAAGAGTTGGGAATTGTTGCATCAAAAGTAATCAACAAAGCGATTGAGGAAAACAACTCTTCTAATTATAAAGGAGCTACTAAAAAGTTTAGACAAGCTTACGATATCAATAAACAAGATACGATTTATTTATACTACGCTGCTTCAACAGCAATTAACTCAAAAGACTATTCTACTGCGACTTCATACTATAAAGAATTAATCGATTTAGGATACAACGGAAATGAATCTTACTACACTGCTGTGGATAAAGCAACAGGAGAGGTTCAAAATTTTGGTAAAGATTCTAAGATGAGAGATGTGCTTGTAAAACAAGGTTCTCACACTGATCCAAAATTTGTAAAAGAAGATTCTAAACGCCCTGAGATTATTAAAAACTTAGCGTTAATCTATTACCAAGAAGGGCAATATGATGAGGCTGAAAAAGCAGTAATCGAGGCTAGAAAATCAAATCCAAATGACACGAACTTAATGTTAACACAAATGGATTTGTATTTGAAGTCTAACAACATGGGGAAATACGAAGAAATTGCAAAAGAGGCTTTGGCTAAAAACCCGAATGATGACGTTTTATTGTATAATTTAGGTGTTACTAGTTACCAAGCAGGTAAAATAGAAGATGCTAAAAAATACTACGAACAAGCGATTCGCATCAACCCTAAAAATGAAAACGCATATTTAAATATGGCTTTCATTAAATTGCAACCAGACGAAGAAATTACCAACAAAATGAATAGCTTGGGGATGTCTGCTGCTGATAATAAAAAATATGAGCAATTGCAAAAAGAGAAAAAAGCACTTTATCGCGATGCTATGAATGATTTAGAAAAAGTATTGACTATTAACCCTACTAATGATGAGGCAATCAATACGTTGAAAAACATTTATAGAGCACTTGAGATGAATGATAAATTAAAAGCGTTAGAAGCTAAATAAAAAAACATACCAATTGTTTTAATCTGGAAGAGGTAGAGCCCACAGGGTTTCTACCTCTTTTTTTATCTTTACCCCAAAAGCAGTAATACTCTTAGTTGTCCTATTTACTTTTTCAATCCAATAATTCACAGAAACACGCTCAAATTTTGTTGTTTTGAAAATATAATAGACATTTGTAAGGTGAAAATTGCGACAATCATATTATCCCTATTTATGTTCTTCAAACCGGTACTGCCTGTTGTGGAGTATGTGGTACTATATGATTATATTAAAAATGAACTTTGTGTAAATAAAGACAAACCGGAGCTCGCTTGTAATGGAAAATGTCACCTTACTAAAGAATTAGCGAACGCTTCTGACACCGATACAGATAAAGGCAGAACACATTTTGCCTCTGCAGAGATTCAGCTCATTTATTATCAAGCTATAGAAGTAATTAATTGCACGTTTAATCAACCTTATTACATCAAACCGATGGTACGTGTTGAGGATCACTATAGCTTCTCTTTTTCTACGCTTTTGTTTCGCCCTCCTGTTTGCTAAAATGAGGAATTATTGGAGAAAGTAATCTACGTTTGTTTACGCATATGCAGTAAACGACAACAACGTCGATCTTACTTTTACGCCTAATCGCTCCTATATTCAATTCACTTATTTGTAAACCGCTGTTATTAAATATACTATTTAATAGCACCAGATGCCTGTTGTACCCTTTACAAAATGATACAATCCCTATACTTTTTGATAGTGGTAGAAATCATGTGTTCGAGCAGTACATATCTATAAGGCACCCCAGTCAAACAATGAAAAAATTTATTTGTTTCGTATCAGCATGTTTTGTTGTTACGGCTTGTACAATAGATAAGACAGATTATGAATCTGAAACGAATACTAGTGTACCAGATAATCATGAGTTCAAAACAATCATTTCTTTTGAACAAGGCTCGTATAGCATCCAAATGGAAGCTTTAGACGGTCAATTATACAAGGGCTATAATGAAGTGCGTTTGCATGTTATGCAAAAAAGTACGAAAGAAGTAGTAGAAGATGCAGTTATTACTTTTCTACCTGTTCACACGACGGCAACGGGGGAGAAAGAAACCTGTCCGCATAGCAATCAGTTCAAGTATCAATCGCAAGAACGCTTTTACCAGGGGTATAGTGTTTTCACAACAGAAAGTACAACGGGTAATTGGGAAGTTATCCTCAGTCTTGCTATTGAAAGAGAAAAATTTGAGCAGGTTGAAACGGTTACTGTACGTCCACAGGGCAACATGAATTTGAATATGACTTCTTTTATCGGAAGTGATCAAGAGCATTATATTATTGCACTTGTTGCACCTAATAAACCTAAAGTGGCTGAAAATCAGTTGGTAGCTGGTATTTTTAAAAAAAATAATTTGGATACCACAACACAAGATTTAGCAGCCTTGCAACAGGCTTATTCAAGTGTAGACGGGTATAAACTATTCTTAGATCCCCGTATGCCAGAGCCCTCCATGGGTAATCACTCCTCACCTAATAATAAAGACTTGATACAAGGAGAGGATGCGTTGTACTATGGTGTAGTAAACTATACGATGACTGGAAACTGGACCTTGAATTTTATCTTGCAAAACGATAAAGGACGTCTCATTAAAGGAACAAAAGTTCCTACAGATTTTACACCAGGTGTAGCGGGGGTAAAAAGTGAATTGTTTATTGATATCCTTTTTTAAGCGTATGCGAATCTTTTCTATTTTATTTAGTCTGGTTGCTTTCAGTGTAGTAGCACAGCAACCCGTAGGAACGGAAGATAGTCTTTCGACAGTTTTAGATGAAATTGCAGTGCTTGTACAAGCCAAAGAAAAAATACGCACAGATTTGAAGATGGCGGTTTCAGTGGATGAATTTTTAGCCTCTTCAGAACAGATCAGTTTCATTAAACGAGGGGCATATGCATGGGAACCTTTATTGAACAATATGAGCACAGAACGCGCCACCTTGACGATTGACGGTATGCACATTTTTGGTGCTTGTACAGATAAAATGGACCCCATTACCTCTTATGTTGAAAGCAACAACTTAGAAGCAGTGGATATCCAATCTGGACAAGAAGGAGGCATGCATGGATCTACCATTGCAGGTAGCATTGATTTAAAGCGAAAAAACAGTGCTTTTAGTCCATATAATCAATGGAATGCTGTGATCCAAAGTGGATTTGAGTTCAATAATAAACAAGTGTACAACTTGGGTAATCTGTCCTTTTCGAGTAAAAAATGGGTAACGGATGCTAGTATAGCTTACCGCCATGCACAAAATTACAAAGATGGAAACAAGCGAGAAGTGGCCCATTCACAGTATAAAAAGTTCAATACTTCCATTGGGATAGCACACAAAACGAGTGAATTATCTGCTGTGCGTGTAGATGCAATCTTCGATGTAGCCAAAGATGTAGGATATCCTGCTTTACCGATGGATTTATGGTTGTCTCGTGCTATTATTACCTCATTGTCCTATAAGCAATTATTTGAGAACAAGTTTATTAAAGTTTGGGATACCAAAGCGTATTTTAACGCTATTGAACATTATATGGATGATACGACCCGACCTGAAAATTTAGTACACATGGATATGCCTGGTTGGAGTACAACGTATGGACTTCTGTCTAAAGCTAATTTTAAAAAAGGAGATTATTCAGCTGAAATACAGCTGAATGCTTATACAAACCTATCGATTGCTGAGATGCGTATGTATCCACAAGATCGCGAAAAGCAAACCATGTTTGCTTATACATGGCCTTGGGTAACAACAACGTACAGCGGTTTATCGCTTAACAATGAAGTAAAACTTACAGACCATAGTCAACTTGTCTTTGGTGGTGGATTGGGGGTTAATTACAACAAAGCCAAGTATATTGAGTTCAATTGGATTTTTCATCCAGGAGCCGCTCAAGCAAAGACAAGAGTATTACCTCGTGTACACGCCAGTTACCAAGTAGATGTCGAGCGATTTAATTTTGTTGTTGGATTGGGATATGGTCATCGTGCACCTTCAGTTTCAGAAGCTTATGGATATTATATCTACAACAGCTATGACCGCTATGACTATATTGGAAATCCCGATTTGAGCAATGAAGTTTCCCATGAGATTAAAGCGAGTATGGGCTACAAAGGCGATCGATTTGATCTGGAAGTACAAGCTAATTACTTTCACATAAAAGATTATATCATTGGGCGAATCTTGAGTTTGGGAAGCCCGATGAACTATCAATCTGTAGGAGTAAAAGGATATACCTCCTTACCGTACGCAACGCTCTTCAATCTTTCCTTAACGGGACATTACCTTATTTTAGACGATTTACATTGGAAAGGGAGCATAACGTATGCTCGAGGACAAGATAACGACAAAGGGAATCTACCTTTTATTCGCCCTTTTAGCTATCAAACCTCCTTGCAGTATCGCTTTCGTGATTTCAGTGTACAAACAACCGTGCATGGAGATGGAAAACAACGCGACTATAGTCCGGAGTATGGAGAACGTTTAACGCCTTCTTATGCCATTTGGGACACTTCCATTGCCTATAACTTTTATGTAAAAGGAGTGAAGTCTACCTTACAAGTTGGAGCGGAGAATTTGCTCAACGAATATTATTCAACTTATGCCGATTGGGGCAATATACCAAGAATGGGGCGTAACTTTTTTACGTCTCTAAAGTTAAATTTTTAAACAAAATCTTATAAAGAACAATACAAATGAAAAACGCAACAAAATATTTCGCCTTATCTATTCTTACTTTAGCACTTGTTTCTTGTTCAAGTGACGACAACCAAGCGGTAGCGAATAAAGTTACCTTGGAGTTCACCAATACATTTGGCGATAAACCATTGGTTTTAGGAGATGCCAATTCAACAACAGCAACAGTAAATACGTCAGTGGAAGGACAAGTACACCATTTTAGTGAAGTAAAATATGTCATCAGCAATATCCGTTTAGTAAAAAATGACGGAAAAGAAATTCCTTATCACATCAATGATCTAGATCAAGGAGCTACAGTAATTAATCAGGCGAAATCGAGTAGTTTGAGCTATGTATTGCGTGAGATTCCAAAAGGAGAATACAAACAAATCAAATTTGGCTTAGGAGTTAGAAGTGATTTAAACGTACTAAACGAAGCAAAATTTCCTGCGTTTTACGCAGCAGCAGGTGCGAATGATACCGAAATGATGTGGGAATGGGGAACAGGTTACCGCTTTACAAAAATTGAAGGATTTTATGAAGCAGATCACAAAACTTTGTCTATTCACACAGGAAGTACAGTAGATGACGATGATACAGGGGCTTTGATCCAAGGAGTTGATGCTTATAGAGATGTAACATTAGATTTACCTGTTTTAGCACAAGTAGGAAAATCATCTCCTGTACTTGTGATTAAAGCTGATTTTAATGCCTTGTTAAGTGGAAAGTCAAATACAATTACACTCACATCTGGTACAGGTTCAGATGACAACGCAACACCTAATGTTCACACAGCAGTACAAATGACCAAGTTTGTTGACAATTTAGGAGGAAATGGAACAAGCGATTTAAGCGGTATGTTTTCTATTTTAGAAGTTAAAAATTAAATACCACAGGGAGTTGTTTGCATAAACAACTCCCTTCATTTGCTATGAAAAATACATATAAAACAATAAGAATCACTATTTTATTGGCTATTTTGGGTATGGTATCCTGTAGTTCTGATGAGGCTTATACACCAATAGAAGCCAATCCTTTGATTGATTTGAATATTCCTGCTGATTTTCCTGCTCTCAATCCCGCTTTTTATAGTAATCAACCAACAAAATTTGGGGTAGAATTAGGGGAAAAATTGTTTTTTGATCCGCGTTTAAGTCGAGATAACACGGTTGCCTGCGCTAGTTGTCATATTCCATCTGCGGCCTATGCAGATCATGAAACGCAGGGAATTGGAATAGAAGGGAAGGAAGGTTTGCGCAATGTGCCTCCCATTCAAAATCTAGCTTTTATGCAATTTTACAACTGGGATGGCAGTAAACGCCAGTTGGAAAAGCAAGTTATAGTTCCGATAATTACCCCAGAAGAAATGCATTCCTCCATGCTAGAGGTTATTAGGAAAATAAAAAGCGATCAAGATTATCAAGTTTTGTTTAAAAAGGCATTTGGAGATGGCATTATCACCTCAGAGCGAATCTATCAAAGCATTGCCCAATACGAATATACCTTGATTTCAGCAGCAAGCAAGTACGATCAGGTCAAACAAAATAAAGCAGAATTTACCGCACAAGAGCGCGAAGGTCATGCTCTATTTCAAGTGCATTGCGCTACTTGTCATAGTGGTGAATTATTCACAGATCAAACCTTTAGAAACATTGGATTTCCAATCAATCGAGATTCCAATGAAGCAGGAAGAGCCCGTGTAACAGGTGACTTAAATGACTATATGAGTTTCCGTGTACCTTCTTTGAGAAATATCGAATTTACAGCTCCTTACGGTAGTTTTGGACAGTTTAAAACACTAAGAGAAGTTTTGGATTACATGGATCAAGGCGTAATTAACAGTGCCAATTTAGATCCCATTTTTAAAGAAAATCAAAATCGATTACCCTTAACTGAAGAAGAAAAAGAAGCCTTAGTCGCCTTTATGCTAACATTAAGTGACTATAATTTTATCAAAGAATAAAAAAATCAATTACTGCTATAGAAAAGGTACTAATTAGCAGGAGGGAAGCTAATAATTAGTACAAAAAGTGTAAATTACAACACCATTCATAGTCCATATATAAAAATGAAAAAATTGTTATTTCTCTTTATCGGTTTTGTTTTTTTATCCTCTTTTGCTATTCAAGAAACGCTTAACGAGCGGATCCGCAAAGCAGTAACGCCTTATGTAGAGTCAGAATTGAGAATTGATCTTAAAAAAGAAGAAAATAAATTACAAATTGTTCGCATAGACACATTAACAGAAAAAGACCGTCTGCACATCAAAGGACAAGATTTACTCGAAGAACTGCAGATTGGATATTTGCCTTTTATAGAGTTGCAGCAACATGCAGTGAATCAATATATGTTATTGTACAAAATTCATCCAGTCAAGAACGTTAGAGATGAAATTGACAAGGCTGTTCGTGAATACAGTGAACTTGAAACAAAAGCAGCGCCATTCATACAAGAATTAGAAGAAGTGATCGCCAAAGAAAAAATTGCAGATGATAAAGAATTTGTTGCTTATAAAGTTAGTGCATTATTACACGTTCATACAGCTGAACGCACAAGCAAAACAGATACTTTAGGTATTATTGTGAGCAAAGATTTACAAGTGATCAAACGAAAAGATTTTATAAAAAAGTAAAAGGATAGCTACTGTACGAACAGTAGCTTTTTTTATCAGATAGTCTATAGTTAGTCAATAGATGTATAAGTGTGAGTTAAAATAGCGTTTTGCTGTGAGAGATTCTTCTTTTTGAATTAGATTGAATATACTATAATTAATATTATGTAAAATAGAAAAATTAAAACCCCTATTGAGCCTGGGATCTTTCTTAATTTTATATTTTTGTAACGCTCTATTTAAAAATAAGATGATCTATTTAATTTGCAGTATTCTTGGTAGTGTTTCTGTTGGTGTATTTTTTAAATATATCAAGAGGTTTACCGTTAATATCTTTGAAATCATTATCCTGAACTATGTCGTAACTTCCGTATTATCCTTTTTTATTTTTAAAGTGGATTTTACGCAAATTTCAGCACATATGCCTTTTGGTGTTATTGCCGCTTTAGGGATTTTATTGCCAGCTATTTTTGTTGCTCAATTTAGATCGATTCAGTATGCGGGTTTGATTAAAACCGATATAGCTCAGCGTTTGTCATTGTTAATTCCCATACTAGCTGCTATTTTTATTTTTAAAGAAGAATTAAACAGCATGCGCTATGTTGCATTGGGACTTGGTCTGCTCTCTATTTATTTTATTTTAAATAAAGGAAATACGGTGCAGACAGACTCTTCTGCTAAAAGTTCAGTTTATTTACTCAGCACTTTTTTTGGTTTTGGAATTATTGATATTTGCTTCAAGCAATTGGCTTTATATGCCGCAATACCTTATACACAGAGTTTGTTTTACGTTTTTTTTACGGCTTTATTTTTGAGCTTAATCGCTTATACCTTCGGCAGCAAAAAAAATATTTTCAAGGTTTCTAAACTAAATTTATTCTCTGGTATTTTTATCGGCGGGTTAAATTTTATCAATATAATCTTCTATATGAAAGCCCATCAGTACTTCTCCTCTAACCCAACGATTGTCTTTGCGGGAATGAACTTCGGTGTTATCTTTTTAGGGACGTTATTAGGCTATAGTTTATTTAAAGAAAAGCTTTCAAAGATAAATATAATAGGTTTATTACTAGCAGGTTGCGCAATAACGTTACTTGTTTTTTCTTTAGGAAGATAGCAATTTATTTTGCTGTTATACGAAAGCAGAAAATCACTCGTTATAAATAGAAGATAGTTATTATTTTTTATTGTATTATTACTTGAGGGGGCATCCTTTTTAGGAGATGCCCCTTTTTATTATCAATTAGATGGATGGTTTTTTTTAGTAATCTTCTGAAGAAGGTTCTACAACTTTTACCTCATAATAAGGAACGAAAGCCTCCAAAGCCTGTTGATATTCACTTTTTCGAATAGATAATTCGATTTCACACGTCATTTCAAGCTTTTGTTGTACTAAATTTAAGTTCCGCTCTTTAATAACGCGCATTACATTGTTCATGTCTTTGTAATCAAAGCGAACTTTAAACTTTTTGTCAATCGTACATTCGATAATTTCTGCTTCTTCTAAAGCCATTTGAGCAGCTGCACGATAGGCGGTAATCAGACCACCTACTCCTAGTTTTATTCCACCAAAATAACGAACAACAATAAGTAGTACATCCGTTAATTCAAAGGATTGAATTTGTCCATAAATAGGAGCACCAGCAGTATTACTAGGTTCTCCATCGTCATTTGCTCGATAATAAATGGGATCTGTTCCCAACTGAAAGGCATAACACCAATGACGTGCATTGTAGTGTACCTTTTTTATTTGTTCGAGTATTTCTTTTACCTCTTCTTCCTTTTTGATAGGAAAAGCATAACCAAAAAATTTACTATTTTTTTCTTTGTATAATACTTCTTCCGTAGGTTGACTAATGGTTTTATAAAAATCTTTTTCTTCCGTCATGATTTGGCGTGTAAAATGCGTAATTCATTATTGGCTATTGTACAAGTTGTAGTGGCATATTGTTGTTTGAAATGCGGAGCTTTAATTCCTTCTTCTAATCGTATTTCACTACTAAAAATACGGGCTTCATCCCATAGATTTGCGTCGATAAAGTGCTGTATCGTTTGTGTACCTCCTTCTATGACAACAGATAAAATTTGAAGTTCATATAAAATAGCACAAATTTGTTGCACAAGGTTGGAGTCAAAATCAGCGTAATAATAGGTAATCTGATCGGTTGATTTGGCCTCTTTATTTGCTGTAATACAGATCGTTGCGTCCTGTTGTTGGTTGATGGCGTAAGCCGTTGAAATAGCGCCTTTTCGATCAATATAAATGCGTTTAGGATTTTTGCCAAACCAAGAACGAGTAGTTAAAGAGGGGTTGTCGTCAATGACTGTATGGGTTCCTACAAGAAAAGCCATTTCTTCACTTCTCCATTGGTGAACGAGTTGTTGTGCATAAACATTAGACAGCCAAACAGGTGCTTGTTCCTCTCGTTGAAGAGGAGCAATGAAACCATCCTGACTTTCCGCCCATTTTAGAATGAGGTAAGGACGCTTCTTTTGATGGAAAGTAAAAAATCGCACATTACTTTCTCGACATTCCTCTTCTAAGACACCAACTTTTACTTCAATACCAGCCTCTTTCATTTTTTCAATGCCCATACCGCAAACCTTAGCAAAAGGATCAATTGTACCAACAACAACACGGGGAATTTGCTTGGCAATAACTAAATCACAGCAAGGAGGTGTTTTTCCAAAATGGCTACAGGGTTCTAAACTGACATAAAGTGTACTATCTTTCAATAGGGATTGATCCTTAACCTGACCAATAGCATTTACTTCAGCATGTGAACCTCCATAAGCAGAAGTAAACCCCTCTCCTATGATTTGATTGTTGTGTACAACCACAGCTCCAACAGATGGATTAGGTAGAGCAGCAAAAGTTCCTTGTTTTGCCAGTTGTATGCATCGAGAAATATAGTATTCGTCTTTTTCCAAAATTGATAAAACTGTATCTTTGAACAAATTTAATCCTTTTTAGCTAATCTACTAGACATTTTAGTGTTTAAACTATGTTGATAAAAGTATTACAAGACCACTATATTGCGCAATTGACTCCGGTTTATGATGCGCTTGAAGCCCAGCAATTATTCCTATTTTGTTTAGACGAACTTGAAGGAAAAAAACGCTTGGATTTAGTCATGAATCCTGATTTGATGACTGCAAAGGAGACAACATGGCTGAAAGTGTTGGCCGAACTCCTTCAACAAAGACCTGTCCAACATATTTTTGGAAAAGCTTTCTTTTACGGCTATACGTTTAAAGTTAATGCGCATACCTTAATTCCTCGTCCAGAAACTGAAGAATTAGTTGAGTGGATTCTTGAAACCGTTTCCCATGAGCGCCCACTTCAAATCTTAGACATCGGTACAGGTAGCGGTTGTATAGGATTGACTTTAGCCAAAGAATTACCTCAAAGTACGGTTACTCTTTTGGATGTATCGACAGAGGCACTCGCAATAGCTAAAGAGAATGCTTCTTCAATGCAGGTAGCAGTGAACTTTGTGCAACAAGATATTTTAACTGTAGAACAATTAGGGCAAAATTATGATATTATTGTATCAAATCCCCCTTACATCCGTCAGTTAGAAAAAGTAGAAATTCAATCGAATGTGAAGGATTACGAACCCCACACTGCCCTATTTGTCAACGATCAAGATCCGTTGATTTTCTATCGAAAAATTGCCCAATTGGCCCATATGAAGTTGAATTCTGGTGGCTTTTTGTTTTATGAAATCAATCAATACTTAGGAAAAGAAATGCTTGAACTGCTGGAGACTATTGGATTTAAAAATAACGAATTACGTCGCGATCTTCTCGGTAATGACCGGATGACAAAGTCTGTGTTTTAATCAAATTAAAACACTTGTATTATGTGTTTTACATAATATTAATTAAAGTAAAGCTTTAATAATAAAAACCTCGATAAAACTATCTTTTATCGAGGTTTTTACTGCTAAGAAAAGAGCGATTATTTAAGAAAATTATCTTTTCTAAATGCTGGATTAGGATAGGTGTAGAATCCTTCACCTGTTCCTACCCCAAGTTTATTTTTATCTAAAAATTCTCTTTTGAGGTATTCAACAGTTTTAATTTTTTCGGGATCCTTGGTTGCGTCAGCAGTCATTTTGATGATGTTATACGCAGTTGTAATTCCGATAATATCTAGAATACCACAAGGGCCTATAGGCGCTCCTGTAGCGACCATCCACGTTTTATCTATCGTAGGAGCATCTGCCACATCATTCACGAGTAGATGGGTTGCTGCTTCTAATAGAGGCACCAACAGCGTATTTAAGATATAACCTGGTTGTTCTTTGTGTAGCGGAAGTGCTATCATGCCAATTGCTTCTGCAAAGCGAACGATTTGATCAAAAATTGCAGGATCTGTATCCGCATGGCCCATAATTTCGGCTGTATTATGTGTTCCAATTTCATTGGCAAAATGCAGGGCTAAAAATTGCTTAGGTCTTTTTGTCGCCTCTGCAATTTGGCTAGGAAGTAACGTAGATGAGTTGGTGGCAAAAATGGTATGTGCGGGAGCTACTTTAGCTAGCTCAGTATAGAATCCCACTTTTATTTTTAAATTCTCGGGTACCGCTTCAATGAGTAAATCAGCATGAGCAGTGGCTTTTTCTAAATCACTTGAATACGATAGGTTCTCTTTGGTTTGTGCTAGTTCTTCTGGAGTTGCTCCTAAATCCTGCTGGTATTTCTTACTCAACAATTCAAACTTTGCTTTGGCCTTTTCAATGGCTTCTTCATTGATATCATATACAGTTACATGAAATCCCTTAAAGGCTGTCTGGAAGGCTATTTGATAGCCTAAAACACCGCTTCCAGCAACGGTAACATTTTTTATTTTCATATTTTTGGTATTTGGTATGAGCTGATAGCGATTATCAGTGTTTTAAATATACGAAAAATGAAATCAATTAACAAAATTAACAAAACTCATCTCCCCCTCTAATCCTCTTACTATCAAGGTAAAAAGCATTTCATTTTAAAAAAATTATGATAAAATAAAAAAAATATGCCTTGCATTTTTAAATAAATTGACTATATTAGTTAGTTATTTAGTATCTATTTAAAAAATATACTTTTTTACAAAACTATTATCTATGGATTTTAGCTTTTTCAAGGTAGATTGACCTAGTCATTTGCTATACCTAATTCGTATAAAATTTATCAAATGAATAAAATTATCTTAGTGGCTTTTGTGCTTTTTACAGGATTTGTACATGCACAAGTCAAACCTGAAGGGATAACTGCGGCAGATTTGTACGCTAAAATTGACCAAAAAAAAGCACCGTCATTTGTCGTGTTATGGAACCCCAATTGTGAAATTGGAAATGATCTCTTGCTTCAATATCAGAAGATAATCCAAACCTATGGTTTACAGGTTGATATTTATACTGTAGCCATTACAAATATGGATTATTTACTTAGCGACATGGCCAAACAGATTGATTTGAATTATCCCCTCTATTATATAGGTGGAGATCAGTCAATTAATTTAAGAATTAGGAAAGAAGAATTCGAGGTAGATTTTTTAAAACTACTCCACAGGGAGGAGACAGAATTTACTCAACTGTATATCCATTCGTTAGATCAAGTTGTATATGATAATGAACTAGCGATCGATTATGCGAAATTAGAGGCTCTACTGCCCCACTCTTCTTAGTTGAAGAACGGGAAGCTTTGCTGATCTACTGCTTTTAAAGGTAAAGAATTAATGTAATTTTAATCAGTTTCCTTGTCGCAGTGTTTCCTATTCAAAGGATATTGATCCATTTGAATATAAGGGGGGAAATAAAGCAAATGAAATTGGTTATATAAAAAAAGCTACTGTGCAGGCACAGTAGCTTTTTAGTTTTTATTTTAAAAAACCTTAGAAGGTTTCTATTTCATCCATTACAGGTACAGGGCGTTTACTTTCGTTAATAGCAACAAGAGTAAAGTTACCCGAAATTGCTTTTTCACGACCTTCTCTGTACATACTTTCAACGAAAACGTCTACTCGAACATCTAAACTCGTACGACCTACGCGTACAACTGTTCCAATTAACTCGACTAATGTCCCTACAGGAATAGGTTGATTGAAGTCGATCTTATCACTAGAAACAGTCACAATTGGTTTACGGCAAAAGCGAGTAGCGGTCATAAAGGCAATTTCGTCCATGATAGCCAAAACAGCTCCACCAAACATGGTGCCATGGTGGTTCGTTTGTCCTGGAAATACCGTTCTGAATACATGAGTTTCAGAATCTTTAATTTTTTTTTGAATACGCAGCTCCTTGCTTGTTAATTCACCTTCCATAGTTTTATTTTGAACATTTAAATAATAGGCTTGTTGTTTTAAAAAAATCTACACTTCCCTCATTGCTTTTATTTTGTTGTTCTAGCGGTAATTAATTCTAAATGAATCACAGCTTCACTTCTATTGATGCAGAAAAACCACTACTTCCTTTCAAATAAAATCGACTATTTATTACTTATTTTTCATTCAAATTTGAGGTTGAAATAAAAATTCGCAAGATATAGATCAGATTGCTTTACTATTCTTAGTTTGTTTTCTTCTGAGATTGTAAATTCCGCAACAAATATACGGAGTAAAACTATTTTATTGTGAATTTTTTAAATAATATTTGAATTTGGCATACTGTTAACAATTTTTGCTCGTCGTATGCCATTTATTTTTATTTGGCGTCTACGTAATCTTGTAAATAAGCGAAACGCTCTGTTAATGCACCATTTTGTGTAATAGTAGCACGTGTTAAAATTTGGTCCTTATCGCCGTCAAAGAAAGCGGGTAAAACAACGTTTAAGAATACTTCTCCAAATCCTTCACTAGCGTCTTTCGGTAATTCACAAGGCAAATTGTCAATTGCCATTACAGTAATAGCAGCAGGGTGATCAAAAGCTACTTCTTCGTGTTTACCTGGGTGGTAACCATACAAAGGATCTGCTATTGTAGAAGCTCTTAACGTGCTGTCAATTGGCCCGTGATCTACATCGCAAGAAACATCGCCAATCACCTGGATCTTATTATCTATAGCGTTTAGCATATCGCGTGTTAAGATCTTTGGCGATCCATGTTTAAAGAAATGTCCTGTAATGAGCATATCTGTTACTTTGGTAAAGCGCTCAAAGTTACTTTCGTATTGATCAGGATTCGCATAAAAATCAGCTTTTGAAGGCTCTTTTCCATCTTTGCGTTTGTAATAATCCATAACTTCCAATTGGGTGTATACGGGAACATCGTATTTTTGAGTCAAGAAGTGCTCAATAGATACCTTCTTCGCCTTCATTCCCCCTAGGATTTCCATAATACCTTGGCTTACTTTACCGTTTCCTGTTACAGCGATTTTAATCGGCGGAAAATATTGCTTTTTCAACTGCGCAATAAGATCTTCTGTATGTAACATCTGTTCTGCTTTCTTCAAGTTGAAAAGTTCATACTTTAATCCAAAAGCGCGTAGTGTATTATAAGCCCCTACGATTCCAGCATAACGACCAAATCCAATTAATCGCTTATTGTTTTGATCCACTAATGTTTCGTGGTCAATGAGTCGAATATTTTTCGCTAAACAGGTTTGTAAGATATTCCTATTGTATTCTTGTTCTTTGATTGTATGAGAGAAGAAAAAGTAGGTTTTGTTGGGAATTAAAGCCTCTACAGGAACTTCTTTTACACCAATTAAAACATCGCAATCTGTTAAGTCTTCACTGAGTGTAATGTTTTTATCGGAATAAGCTTGGTCCGGAAAAATTCTAATAGCTGAAGGTTCTACTACTGCTTCAAGTTTGTCATGCGTTTGCAACGCTTTTGCAAGAATTTCAGGAGTAAACACAACACGTCTATCAGGAGGACTTTTACGTTCCTTAATAATGCCAATTTTCATAATATGTTATATAAATTAGTTGTTTCGTTTTTTGAGGGTGGTTCTTGCAAATATAGTTGTATTTCTCTGTTATTCCAAAAAAGCCCATATTTTTCAACGTTAAAGGTTGTATTCTTTATTTTAAAATTGTAATTTTGCAATCTCTAAAAACTAATTGTACAAGGGGTCGATCGGTTTTGACAGCGAGTGGAATTAGTCAGTAAGCACGTCGAGCGTTGTTGTTTTGCTCGTAAATATCAGACAACGAACTTTTTAAACGGCGAAAATAATTACGCTTTAGCTGCATAATCTGAATTATAGTAAGATTGCCTTAGTTTCCACCAGGTGGAAGAGCTAGATTCTCCTTAAGAGCCTTGGTTTGTGGCGCTTTGTTGAGGGGAACCGTAAAATAAACCTAGGAAGGTTAGTGTCTCGGACATCTTCCGAAATCTTAGAGGCTAAGTCAGTAGTGGTTGTTTCAAACCAAGCTGCTGATCGAAAAATCAAGTTGAAACTAAGCGTGTAGAAAGCTCTCTGATTGCTTGTTTGGACCCGAGTTCGATTCTCGGCGACTCCACAGATAAAAAAGCCTATCTATTGATAATTAAATAGTTAGGCTTTTTCAGTTTTATTTTTGCACACAATTTGCACACTAAATGTTTTTAAAGTTACTTTTATCAAATAAAAAGAAGGCTTTTAAACCTTCTTTTAAACTTTAAAATATTATCCTCTCAAAAATCTATCAGCAAAGTAATTTACTTTAGAAATTAATCGTTCGCCTATTGTTCTACGTTCTCTAAACGATGGTTTTTCTTTAAGCGTTTCAACTAATTCATTGTTAGTTGGAAATCTTCCTGTAAACATATAGCTTTCTAAAGCTTCTTTTAATTTACTTTCATTTATATTTTCTTCTAATACAAGATAGTTAAACTCTTTTACCTTCTCTGTATTCGTAAAGTTTTCAAAAGCTTCTGTAACATCTTCTTTTGAGCTTATTACAGGCAATTGTTCAACTATAAACTTTTCTATTAAATCTCTTTTATTTCTTAAAACAGGGTCGTTATCAATCATTGATAAAATTTCTGACTGACGTTTTTTCTTGGTTTCTATTTCAATTTCTTCTTCTTCTAAGTTGGCTAACAAACGTAAAATATAATCTACGTTTACAATATCCTTATGAATCAACTCTAAATGAAAATCAACTTCGTTTAAAATTGAATCTTTATTAGGTGCGTTTTCTGCTTCACGTTTTAAATCTTGGTACTTAGAACTGTAGTTATTAAACGCTTGTTCATCTATAACTAAATCTGCAAAGTTAAAATCTGCATAGGTATCCATACGGTTTTTTAACCTCAATAATTCTCTAAACGCTTTTACAAATTGTAATTTTTGAGTTTCTGAATAAAAATCATCAACGCTTTGATAAGTTGGAGCAATTACTAAAAGTGTTGCTACTGCTTCATTAAATTGGTCAATATAATCTTCTAAAGGTGGTACAATAATAACTTCTTTAGCTTCTCTATTAGAAAACAATTCAATTGCATCATCAGTTGCTTTTTTAAGGTTTCTAAAAACAACAATTTGCCCGTAGGGTTTATTCTCTCCTTTTAATCGGTTTGTACGTGAATAAGCCTGAATTAAGCCATGATATTTTAAATTCTTATCAACATACAAGGTATTTAAGTTTGGCGAATCAAAACCCGTTAAAAACATATTTACAACAAATAAAATATCAATTTCTTTTTCTCTTACTCGTTTTGCTACGTTCTTGTAATAATCGTTAAACGATTTGCTGTCTTTTGTTGAATAACTTGTACCAAACTCCTTATTGTATTCTTCTATGTATTTATCTAAAACATCTCTTGTATGAATATCAACTTTTGCATTGCTGAAGTCTAAATTTTCTTCAGGAATTTCTCCTGATTTATCTTCATTGGCATCTTCATTGGCTGTATAACTAAAGATGGTTGCAATTTTTAAATTATGTTTTCCTTCGTTTTTTAGCTTTCTGAATAAATCAAAATACTTAATTAATGTTTTGGTATTACTAATGCAAAACATCGCTGTAAAACCTTTATTCTTTGCTTTAGTGTCGTGGTTGTTTATAATGTAATTGGCTATTTTTTCAATACGTTCATCACTTTCAAAAAGTTCGGTGGTATCAATAGCTTCTACTTCAATATCTAAATTGTTTTTAGATGTTTCTTTGTATTTATATTTTCCGACATATTCTATCGAAAAAGGCAAAACGTTATTATCACTAATAGCGTCAGTAATAACGTAATCGTGTAGTCGTTCGCCAAACAAATCGGTTGTTAATTTTTTAACTCCGTTTTTAGATTGTGCGTTTTTTTCTAAAATTGGTGTTCCAGTAAAACCAAACATTTGATGATTTTTAAAGAACTTTACAATGCGTTGATGTGTATCGCCAAATTGTGAACGGTGGCATTCATCAAAAATAAATACGACTTTTTTATCTGCTAAATCGTTCATTACTTTCGTATGCTTTTCTTTGCTAATAGCCGTGTTTAATTTCTGAATGGTGGTTACAATTAGTTTAGTATTTACATCGGCAAATTGTTGTACTAATTTCCTAGTATTATCTGTAGAATCTACAGAACCAGGACTAAACTCGTTAAATTCTCTTGATGTTTGATAATCTAAATCGGTTCTATCTACACAAAAAACAACCTTATCTACCTTTGGTAGTTTAGATAAAATTTGACTTGCTTTAAATGAAGTCAGCGTTTTCCCTGAACCCGTTGTATGCCATATATAACCGTTGGTAGTGCTGTTTTTTACTTTATCAATTATCTTTTCTACCGCATAATATTGGTACGGACGTAAAACCATTATTTGTTTATTGCCTTCGTGTAAAACAATATAACGTGTGATCATTTTACTTACATGACATTTATCTAAAAATGTATTGGTAAAATCTTCTAAATCAGAAATACGTTTGTTTTTCTCGTCTGTCCAATAGAACGTAAATTTAAAATCTTGGTCTTTGCTGTAGGTGTAATATTTTGTATTTGTTCCGTTGCTTATCACATACAATTGCACATACTGAAACAACCCTAAACCAGCACCGTAACTATGTTTATGATACCTCAACACTTGGTTAAACGCTTCTTTAATTTCTAAACCACGTTTTTTTAATTCGATTTGTACCAATGGCAAACCGTTGATTAAAATTGTAACATCATAACGGTTTTCGTACTTGCCGTGCATGGTTACTTGGTGAGTTACTTGGTATTCGTTTTGACACCAATGCTCCATGTTTAAGAAATCGACGTAAACAGTTTCGTTTTCATCGTTTTTAAACGAAAACTTATCTCGTAAAACCTTTGCTTTATCAAACGGATTTAATGCTTTGGTTAAATGATTTAAGATTTGCTTAAATTCTGAATCGGTATATGTAGTATGATTAAACTTTTCTAGTTGTTTTTTTAGGTTGACAACTAAATCATCTTCGTTAGTAATGGTTACACGCTCATAACCATTGCTAACCAGTTGTTGAATCATTTTATTTTCGAGTGCTTGTTCTGATTGAGTAGTCATAAGATGTAGTTTTTACACAAACATTTGTTGTAACAATCCTTTTTTATAGGTTTCGGTTTTGGTTATATGGTTTTCTACCGCTTCTATTTGCGTATCTATTACTGATAAAAAATTGGCGATTTTGGTTTGTTCTGCTAATGATTTCGGTAACGGAAAATACTCATCAGATACAATCGTAGAATTTAAATTAATTTGAGTTCCTGGTTGACCATATTTATACCATTTTTCTTGAATAAAGTCTAAGTAATAAAATAAATATTGATGAACACAATTCAAATTTTCAAACACTACAAATCCATCATGAATACAAACATCAAAACCTGTATAAATAGGTTTACCAATTGTTGCACATATACTCATAATTAGATTATCTTTTTTTACTAATCTACTTTTTGATATACCTTCTTCTGATAAATATTGTGTTGTTGTTTGTAAAATATTTTTAGATTTAGTTACATCTGAAATTCTTACCCAACCTATTTTTGAGTTTTCATCAAACCATTTTGGATTTGAAATCGGTCTTGGAGATGCTCCTCTTTTTATCTGACAAACCTCTCCAATTTTAGTATCTTCCCAATCAGGGAAATCGTTTCCGTTATCGTCCTTAAAACGGATTTGTTGCGAAAACAATTGTTGCATTGTTCCTTTTTTGTAAAGGTTTAGTTTTTCTTTCTTTTGGTTAAGAATATCCAACTGTTTATCTACTGAACTTAAAAAGTCAGCGATTTTGGTTTGTTCTTGTATTTCAGTACAAAAGAATTTTGTTTTTTTCGCATTATCAATTGTGTATGTTCCAACGGTCGTTGCAGAAGCATTATTTAATATTTGAGAAAGTAAAAATCTTGTTTTAAAGTTATAATTAAAGAATAAAGAATTTATATTCTTTACTTTATTAAACCATAAAACATTTCCATCTTTTATATAAAATGGATTATTATTAGTTACAACATAACTAATACCTAATGTTCCAACACCACTGATAAGTAAATCTCCTATTTTTGGAACTCCATATTTAGATTTTAAATCGTTATAATGTTCTTCTGAAATAAATATTTCGTTTTCAATTTTTTCGTTTTTAGATAACTTAACCAATTCACGCGTTCTATAGAATGGAATTCCTTCGGTCTTCCAATCTTCTTGCTTTACTCTTTTGCTTGAACCTACTTTAAAAAAATCTGAAATAAAGTACATTTTCCATTCTTCTTTAAACTCAGGAAATCTCAATTTTGGTTGTAAATTTTCCATTGCTTAAAAAGGTGTTTTTATATTAAGTTGTTTACAAAAATCTGTAATAGTTTGTTGGTTGGTTTGTAAATCTATATCCAACTGTTTTATATCTTCTGCAATCGCATTTATATCAATCGCATCTTCTTCTTCAAACGTATCTACATAACGCGGTATGTTTAGGTTGTACTCGTTATTGCGTACCTCATCTAGCGTTGCTAAGTAAGAAAACTTATCGACAGTTGTTCTGTTCTTGTATGTTTCTACAATGGCATTAATATGCTCGGGCAATAAAACATTTTGGTTGCCTTGTTTTTCAAAACCTTTGCTTGCATCTATAAACAAAATATTTTCGCTGTCTTTTCGGCATTTTTTTAATACCAAAATACAAGTGGCTATACCTGTACCAAAAAAGATATTGGCAGGTAAACCAATTACGGCATCAATAGCGTTTAATTCTTCAATAAAATGTTTACGAATTTTTTCTTCTGTACTTCCTCTAAACAAAACGCCATGTGGTAAAACGGTTGCCATAGTTCCGTTATCAGCTAAATGATGAAACATATGTTGCACAAAGGCAAAATCTGCTTTTCCTTTTGGTGCTAATGCTCCGAATTGCGAAAAACGTTCGTCGTCCATAAACAACGGATTGGCACTCCAATTGGCAGAAAATGGTGGGTTGGCAACAATGGCTTCAAATTGTTGTTCTTTGTGCTGAGGTCGCTCTAAGGTATCATCGTTTTTAATATCAAATTTTAAATACGATACATCGTGCAAAATCATGTTCATTCGAGCCAAGTTATACGTTGTTCTGTTCATTTCTTGCCCGTAAAACTGCCCAACCTCATCTACTTGTTTCGCTACACGCAAAAGCAAAGAACCCGAACCACAGGTTGGGTCGTAAACCGATTTTAGTTTGGTTTTATCGACAGTTACAATTTTAGCTAAAATGGTAGAAACTTGTTGAGGTGTATAAAATTCGCCTGCTTTTTGTCCAGCACCTTCGGCAAATTTACCAATCAAATATTCGTACGCATCGCCTAAAACATCAGATTCGGTATTGGCTAAATCAAAATCAATTTCGTTTAAGGCATTCATTATTTTAGATATGGTTTGGTTACGCTCTAACGGTGTTTTACCAATCTTTTGCGAGTTTAAATCAATATCATAAAATAAGTTATCAAAATCATCTTGCGATTCTGTTCCAAGTGTAGAACGTTCTATATTACGCAAAACCTTTTCTAAATCTTCTAAGATAAAAACATCAATGCTTTCTTCGTTGTCATCTTCTGCTTTTGCATTTCCTTTTTTAGCTAAAGACGAAAACAATTCAGAAGGTTTTAAGAAATAACCAACCTTTTCTACTAAAATTGCTTTTAGTTCTTCTAAATCAGCATCGCCTTGCTCTGTACCTTCTTCTATATCAAAATAGGTAATTCCATCAGGTGCTAATACTTCGTTTACTTCTGTTAATATTTTTTCTGAAAGGTATTTGTAAAAAATAAATCCCAAGATATAATCTTGAAATTGATTCGCATTCATTTTACCACGTAGTATATTGGCAATATCCCAAAGTTTGCCTTCTAGGATTCGTTTTTGTTCTTCTGACATTGTTTAGTTTTTTAAAATGGAAAGATAAGTAAAAAGGGAACATTAGTCAAAAAAACTAAAACCATTAGATAAACTGTATTATAGCTAATAATTAAAAGCAATAAAAAACTCCTGATTATTACTTCAGGAGTTTTAAAATAAATTACAAACATTAGATACGGCTAAGTATAAATGGTTTTCAGGTAGTATTAAGGTACAAAAAAATAATGAATTAACCCAATAAACTAGCTAAAATAACATTTTTCAATTTCTTCATAAGGTATGCTTTCACCTTCTTGTATTTGTTCCATTAAACGCAAATACTTTTTTGTTGGTTTACCCGCATACGTTTTTTTAAAATGCTTTTTATTCAACTCGCTGTATAATTTATCTAATTTAAAATGCGTACTGAGTATTTTATTAATTTGCCTATTCTTTTTACTATAGGTTTGTATTTCATACATACAACCTTTAAACGCTTCACGCTGTATAAAATATCCATTTACTAAATACATTTTTCGGCATCGCTTATTTGTTCTTGGACAAAGAAAATACCAAACAAAGCCATTACCTAAATTTGAGGGTACGCAAACTAAATTGATTCTATAATTTTGAGGTTCATTTTTATAATTATAATTTAACTCAACATAAGGCTGTTCTTCTTTTGTGTTTACTGTTACTATTATAGCATCTCTTTTCTTTCCTTTGCTACTCCAAGTGAATATACCACTTTTTATTTGGTTAGGGTTGAGGTAATTCCATTCTTTGAGCTTAGTGATTTTTAGCTGTATAACCTCATCATATAATGTTGGAAATGTGTTTTTTTTAGGCATATTATTCTTTTTTTGAAACCTAAATGTTTAGAGAACTTTGGTTTTCTATCATTCGTAAACAATGTAATAGGTTTACAATTGATGTTACAATCATTTTTACTATAACATATTGTTATTTAGCACTTTATTTTTAGATTTACGGTAATGACAGTTAAATCTGTATCTTTATATTTATAAATTAAGTACATTGTTTTTTCAGTACATTATTTTTCTTCACACGATACATTATTATTTACTGTCATTACCGTAATAGTTACCTAAATCTGAGAGTTGTCATCGTTTTTAAGTGTCATTTTTATTGTAATTAAACTGTCCTAATTACATTTAACTCTTAAAAATCGGATTTATTAAACCACTTTCTTTTTGTTAGATTATATTCAAAGTTTAATTTTTTATACTTTACATAGGCATCAACGAATTTTTTGATATTTTTATGATGAAAATAACTTTCATTTCGCAATGGATTGTCATTTGACTTATATAAATTAAGAAAGTCTGTTGCATTAAAACCATCTGCTTTATTTGAAATTAAACTAAAAACACGTTCAAACTCTTCTGTAATAACATCATTAGAAAAGTATGCCCTGTAATTATCTTCTTCTTTATCATACTTCGGTGCGTCTAAACCAAATTCTAAATAATAACCAACACAAGCATACACAAAATTGTAAAAACGATTCCATTCATCAGAATCCCAATCTTCAAATAATCTACGATTAAAAACATCATTAGGTGTATTATCAAGATTAAAATAATCAGTTAATTTAAACTCTAAAAAACGTCTGTGAGTTGAAGTTGCTTCAGCATCATATCGAACTGCCCAATTTGTGGTTATTACAAATTTAGGAGCATCTTTAAAAGGAATTGTTATTGCTGTTTTTCCTTTACGTTCACAGGTAATATCTCCAATAATATTAGTATAAAGGTCATCATAATTAAAACCAGCCAATACATCATCAATAACATAGATTTTGTGTTCTTGTTCTAGGTCTGCAAACTTGTGTCTGTAACTACCATCAAACTCATTACCTCCTTTAATTTTGGTATTTCTAACATTCTGTAAAGCTTTAGTGATTAGAGTTTTTCCTCTTCCACCTTTTCGGCTAATATCATTAGCTCCCTCATCTGACAAAATGATTGCAGGGCTAAAACTTTGGTCTTTGTAGCTATGGCATAAATAACCAAACATTTTAAAGAATTGCATTCTTATTTTGTTTTCTGTTGCTGTAAGCGTTTCTTTAATTGGGTCTTTTGCAACTGAAACCATAGTAAGAAAACGTTCAAATTCACAAGGTTCAACATATTCTTTAAACTCAAAGTTTTTTTCTTGTGTTGGATGTTGTGCAAAAAATCCGTTTACTTCTTCATACTCCAAAATTTCCGTTTGTTCATTTCCTTTAGTGTATTTACAAAAACCATTTTTAAATGGTATTCCAAATTCATTTTGTAAATCAGTGTAATAAATAAGTTTTTTGGGTTTCATTAATAGAAAGCCCCCGTTAATGATGTTATTAATATCTCGTGTAATTTGATTTTGTACTGCCGTTGTATCATATTCGTTTATTTTTTCGGATAAATAAGAAACAGTATCTGTTTTATAATTAAAAGGTTTAACTACGTTATTAGAGTCTTTAAAAATGGTTATTTTATCAGTTTCTGCTTCTGTAATTCTTATAAAATTTTCTTGTTCAAAAAACTCTTTATAAAAAACGGGTTGAGTAATAACTCTATTATCTGCATCAATTTGGTAAAAGCTTTTCTTATTATTTATAACTGCTGGCGGTTTTACCTCTTTAGTATTAAATTTAACCGTTTCAAATTCTGTTTGAGTTATTTCTGTGGTTTCTAAAACAATTACTGCATCGTGAAGACGTACATATTTTACAATGTTATTAGCGTTTACAAAGTATGCACCCGAGCAACCACATATTTCATAAGATGATGTAAGATAGTAAGTTTGTCTCAAATAATAAAGAGATGAGC